>JAITWP010000216.1 GCA_031285365.1 Azoarcus sp. | reverse complement strand
CCCATCTTGGGGTCGATCAGGATGATCTGGGCCAACGCCTTGGGATTGGTCGCTGCGATGTCCAGCAACAGCGACTGGATGAGTACTGACTTGCCGCTGCCGGTCGCACCGGCGACCAGGGAATGCGGCTCGTGCGATGAGAGTCCGCCGAATTCGGAACCGAGGTTCAGATACAGCAATGCGCCGTTGATCTCCTGGATTCCGAGCAAAAACGAGGTGTTGATACCTGCA
The DNA here is from genome assembly GCA_031285365.1 of Azoarcus sp. GTDB lineage: Bacteria > Pseudomonadota > Gammaproteobacteria > Burkholderiales > Rhodocyclaceae > WRNU01. The sequence continues at coordinate 5,512 of JAITWP010000216.1, read as the reverse complement.
ACATTGCGATTGAGTTGGCGGCGCGACCATAGCTCCCAGAGCGACACTGCTTGCCGTTTGGCTCCTGCAATGGTTACCACGATCTCGCCCGGCTTGGGCTGGACGGTGACGAGATTGATTGCGTGTGTAGTCAGCAGTTGGGTGCGCTTGTTCTCAATGTCCTCGACACGCAGCCGGTCGGAACCGGCCAATCGCACTAGACACCCGTTGGGTGTCAGACGTGTGCCCAAGATTGCTGCTTGCAAGCCATAACTGTTCAGTGCAATTTTGAGTTTCCTAGTGACATCTTGTGCCCAGTCTTCCCGTTCGGCGTCGGCCTGAGCGTCGCCTGCAAACTTGGCGGCAACCAGTTCAGAGAGTGCGGCTCCAAAGTTGGCGGTCATGGCTTGCACCGGACTCAGGGTCGAAGTCGCCACAATCGAGATCGCTTCAGCCGTCTTTTGCGGAGCGCTCAATGGTGTCGGTGCATCGATGTCGGCAGAAGCATCTTTCATCGACGCATTGATTGACTTGTTAGCAAGCTGGCTCGTATCGGCAAGCCACGGGACACGTGGGGCAGGTTTTTTGAAGTCGTGCCCGCCCCACGGCTGTTGGGGGCCGAGTTCAGACCGAACCGCTGTCCCACTGGCCCCTTTGGCGTAGGCTTCGGCAAGTTTGCGCAAATCGGGGCGGTCGAATACTTCCTGCCAAGCCTTGACGCCGCCGCTATCCTCCAAAAGCTCTTGCTCGGAAGCAGATGTTGATTCGGCATCCGATGTATGAACGTAAACATGGGAGTAGCCGCGTAGAGATATTTCAACGTTGCCCTCGCGCAACTTCGCTCGCGCCCGCTCCATCAAGTCCGTCTTGCCAGGCGGGATGTCGGCGTCAATGAGCATGTCCGCCAGACGAGCCAGCCACACGTCGCGATCAAGACGACCGGGATCGCCAAAGAGCGCCTCACTGAACATGCCCATTGTCGCCAGAAGTTGCACCTTGGCGTTTCGGCATGCTTCTGCCAATCCACCTGCGCTAACATATTTCGACTCGACGATGGAAATGACGACACGGATGTCTTCTTGGTGTTCCTCAACATTGAGCGCAAGGATGTCCGCGATACGGCTCTCCCGCTGCGAAAGCCAACTCGCGTAATCGTCCAGCAGGAACCAGGCCGTCAAAACCTGCCCACCCGCAGCGCTCTTGAACTCTTCAGCCAGCAAATAGCGGCTGAGTACCAAGCCAATCATTTCTCCTGCAGAGACGCCACGTTTGGCCGCGCGAAGCACGATGTCGCCAGAGATCGACAATGCGTCACGCTTGGCTTTGTCGGCAGCCGATTGAAGCTCGTCGGCAGTCAATTGCAGGTTCAACTCTTCCAGACGGCGACGTACCAGTACGCCCAACAATCGCAGTTCAGAGGTTGAACTGACGATCATGTTGCGGCCATTGGTGGAGCTGCGGCGGTAACGAACCACCGTGATGCCGTTGTGCTGAAGTTGCCGCTTATCGAGCAGTTCGTCGTAGGTTGCCACCCATTCGGCGAGATTGTGTGCATCCTTGATCATTTCTGCTAGCGCAGGACTCTGCAATGAGATGCGCCGTGCCGGAAGAAATCGCTCCTCGTTTGACAACGCATCGGTTTGGCGGCACACGGCTGCTACTGCCGACACATAGGCCCAGCCTGAAGCTGTTTGCCAAGGGCAGGTCAGGAACGTGGTGGATTTCAGCTCGTTTTCGCCGGAAACACTGCGATACGACCAACGCGAGGGGGCATGTTCCAAATTGGGCCGCTCGTTCGACCAAGCGACAGGCAGCCACTCCAACTGGGCCGCACGCGCGACCACATCATGTAGAAAAGCTACATCGAAAGCTTTGAAGCCTTGCGTACTTTCGCTGGGCGTGGCCGAGATCGGCGTTACCGAGATGCGCAACTTGGAAATAAAGTTGTCGCTGGTTTCGCTGACGATGGGCAGATCGGGGTCGTCACCAGCCTTGTTGACCAGTTCGCCATAAACGCTGCGAAGCTTGGCCGGATCGGCGTGACGCACGGATACGCTGCATTGCTGTTTGCTGTCCTCTTGTGCTGATGCGAGTTCGCGCACCATTGCCAGCGGCAGTTCGGCGGCGTCGGCGTTGTAGAGCACGACGCTGAGATTGGATGCCTCGTGTGGCTGTAAGCTGACATAGCGTTCTAAAAGTTCCCGCGCCTGCTTGGCTGCAGATGATGGATCAACATCGGTCATGGCCTCCTTGGCTTCGCGTGTTGGCGACTCCAGAAGGCTGTAGCCGTTGACTGTGCTACTTTCGGACACGAACGCAGGCGCACCAGCCCAGTTGAGGGCAGCAATTTCTGGATAGAAGGGGTGAGCAATTTCATCCGAAAGTTCGCGCATGAATATCTCGCGATCCCCATAGAGGATGGAATTGCTGGAAAGTAGATGGGTGGCGAATCCCGCGACGCGCCGGGATTTCACTGCCAGCGCTTTCATGCGCTCCGGGTGCCACGGAGGAATGATCAAGGTGGGGTTGTCGCCCACTACTCTCGCAGTACCGACCGAAAGCACCTCGGAAACCAGGCGAGCGCGGCACACATCACCACGCGCATGGGTCATCAAGGTTGTCAGCAGCGTGCCAAATGATTCGGCTTGGCGCATAACGGCCTCGCCGTGTAGGCCGATGGCGATGAAATCCTCCATCGCCTTGATGTAGTCTTCTTCAAACCTATCCCAAGATGCCTGTACTTCATCGCGCTGCGACGGTGTTAACCGACCCTCGTCAGCAAGTTCTTTAATCTGCTCTTTGATTCTTTGACGCAAGCTGCGCAGCTTGTTGGCTGCTGGCACGAGCGATCCAGCATCCGTTGAAAAGGTTGCCTCCAAGGTTCCGGTATCGAGCAGCGAGACATTCTGTATCCCGCCCTTTTTGCTCACGATCTTGCGCGATACCTCTGTGCAGCCCACGGCGCCTTTCTCCAAAAGACGACGCATATCGGCAACCATCGATAAACCGATGGTCGTGGGCCGATAACTCCATAGGAGCTGAGTTTTTGCCAGGGTAGTTTCCTGATCCTTTGAGACTTGAATCAGCGCCACATCGAACTTGATCTGCAACGCTTGGCGTGAAAGCGAAGAACTGGGTCGAACCTTGTTTTTGTTGCTGTTGCGCAGCTCCTTTTCCTTGGCGAAAAAGGCTTCATAGTCGAAAAGAGGATCAGGCAGATTTGCATTGCCCAACCGCTCAACCTTCCAATCGACCTTCTCCCCCATGCATTCCTTCAGGCCGCGATACATCGCCGAGAAGTAGCTGCCCGCGTCGTAGTTGAAGCGCTCACGCCATTCCTTGCGCCCCTTGGTCACCGTGAAACGGAGAATGCGTTCGCCCTTGGGGTCACGCAGACCAGCATGCAGGCTGTTGAGTACGCGGGCAAAGCCGTCGAAAAAATCATTACATTCAATCGGCTTGCCGTACAACGCCTTTTCCCAGCGTGAGCAGAGCTTGGCATCTTGCTCAAGCAAACGGCGATGTTTGATGAAAAACTCCTCATCCTCCTCGGTGAAATCGGAACGGCGTTCGCGTGATTTCAAATCTTCGAGAAGCTTGCGCCCCTCGGCGTCAAGCGAGTTCTCCGGGTCACAATCGTGGTCAAAAAAGTGGAGGGTCGAATTGGCCAGCCCATCCTGCTTTTCTTTGGGCCTGTCAAAAGCCAGATAGACGCCATCACGTTCCCATTCGAACTGGGCAAGAGCCGAGGCTGCCTCCGGGTTTCCGGCTGGGGCAGCGACAAAGGCTGCAAGGGCTTGGCGTGCCTCCTCGACAATGCTTTCGGCATTGGCATCAATGCGCTCAGTGATATCTGCAGGGTCGAGCGGTTGACCGTTCTGCCGAAGTTTTTTGAGTAGCGGTGCGCGTTGAGCAAAAAGTTTGACAAAGGCTTTTTGCCAAGGCGCTTTTGATCGTCCGAACGTCTTGGTATTGGAAAAAATACCGCTGTCCCGAGGCAACCCAACGTACGGCACGGCAAATCCGACGGCGTCACGGATAGCAAGGCCGCGCGTGGAAATGGCATTGACGACTTCAGAGCAAAACTCGCCAAGTTGGGTCAGAGAGAGTTCGGAAGATGCCAGCAAGCCCGCCAAGGCCGCATGGAAAACCGCGCGATCATCAGGTACCGGGGAAATTCCGCCTACATGCAAGGCCGCTTCAGACCAAGCCTCAGGATCGACGCGCATCTCCTTGGCGCCGATGGCCATGACGTGTCCCAGCGTGTCGGTCAAGTTGTGTTCGTTGCCGTTCGCCGTCAGGATTGCCGCCTTGGTGGTTTCTGCATTATTGCGAACGTATCCGGCATTGTGTGGGATCAAAATTTCTTTGGGTAGCCCTTGCCCCTCAACCAACGCTTCCGGGATCATTAAATCCACTTGGGCAAGAAGATCCGGGTTGGCAAGAATTGCACGCGCCACGGCTGCGATTTGATTGGCTGCAAGTTTGTCGAGCCGGAATAATGCCGCCGAGTCTTCTGGCTGACCGGGGTTGGCAATACGGTTGGCGAGGATGTACGCACCCACGCGCCCAATGATGCGATCCGTCAGCATGCTTGCTCTCCCTTGAACACGAACGGGTTTTCGACAAAGGAGCAAGAATCGGAAAGCCTGCGTGCCAAACCCAGCCCCACCAGCCGAGCTTCAAGGTTGTTCCTGTTTTCACTGAGTTCTTCTTGATCGACCCGCTTTTCTTCGATCAGGCGTGAGCCTTCAGCATCGCCGAGTACCAGGCCGTAGCGCAGCTTGACCTCAACCAAAAACTCGTCGAATTGCATACGATCCCCTACCACGGTCACCACAATCGACTTGAGAAGCCGATCGCTGGGCGCATAGCGGGTACGTCGTGACAGTCTGCGGGAACTCAGGCCAATCGCACGCGACCATGAAGCATGGATTTTTCCGACATGCTGCTCATGGCGATCAAGGGCAAGTTCGACCAGTTTGTCTACCAGATCATCCGGGCTTTTATTCGAGTAGTCCTCGTCACCGCTCTCATCATCCGGGGGCCACTGGAAGCGCTCGCGCATGAGCTTTACGCGCTCGGCATCAGGCAGATCGCTCGATGCGGCAGCAATCCACTCGGCATCTTTCCGAATTGACTCAATATGGGCGCGCACTGCCTCCGCTGGCAACCCTTGATTGAGTTGATAACTGTCACCAGAGAGCGCGCGAACTTTCGTTCGTTCCCTGGAGATGATTTCGCAGACAATTTCAACTGGATCAGCATTGCCAGAAACCTGCTTTGCTCGCTCCAGGAAGTAGAGCAGCATGTTCAATCCCGTGATGGCGATCAGGTGCTCCAAGGCATCATAGATCGGCATGTCTTTAGCCAATATCGACAGCCAGTCTTCGCACATTTGATCGAAACGTGCGTTGGTAATTTCGGGAAGATAGCCAGATTGCCGAGGGTCTTCCGCCTGTTGAGGCGTGCCTTGCAATGCCCGCGTGAGCCGATTCATCGGTGCTTCGCCAGCGAACAGGCGCTCCACCAA
>JAITWP010000195.1 GCA_031285365.1 Azoarcus sp. | reverse complement strand
CAGATCGACGATTTACTGAAAACCGCAAAAGAATCCGATCCTGCCACAAGGCATCGTAACCTGATCCGAAGTGACGCGCCAATTTTCTGGCGCATCAGAGTCCTGCAAAATCGGCCAATAGGTTTCAAGAAAACTTTTGTTGAGCTCATTGATCGCCCTAATGGCATACTTGGACATGGTCCAAGTATGGTCATCCAGTTTTTCATTATGCTTTTTGATTTGCTCTCTGTGTCGTCGCTGGTGTTCTGAATATACCGAGTGGCCTGCAACGAAGAGTACCGGAATTGCCACAACGCCTGCCGTAGCAGCCACCGTAGCGGCCACTGGAGCGCCCAGCATGGCGAGCGTTGAAGCGCCAAACATACCGACCGCCGCGCCTTTATAGCCGACTGCCGAAATGACCGTACTGACCATATTACCGGCTACATTACCGGCCGCCGAAATGCTTGGCGAAGCCATCTCCATAAGCATGGTCATCACGGCTGTTTGCTGGCTGTTTTCGTACTCCTTGAACAGCTTTTCCTTTTCCATCTCCGAGAGACGAAAGGCCGTCAGGGTGTCCATAAGCTGTTTGATGATGCCAACAATCTTCTGATCCGGGATATTTTTCAGGCTGATCGAATTGATAATGTTGTTATATTCTTCATCGAGAACAACCCTATCGTTGTATTCCTTGATTTTTGAAAGGGAAAATGTGCAGTAGTTCAGGGCAGTCATACTCTTCAGCGCATCGGATTGTGTTTGTGTTGCAGAATCCTCCGCAGCCTGAACGCCACCACGAATTAAACCATCCTCGAAGCTCATCAACCGCCTCCTATGTCAACAGCATCCATCACCGGCAACGCGCTTCAATCGCCGCGCCCACATCGCTCATGTCGACATCCCCCGTCACCACGGCCTGCCCGATGCACCGCAGCAGCACGAAACGCAGTTTGCCCGCTTCGACTTTTTTGTCGTGAGCCATCAATTCCAGGTAACACGGCGCACCCAGGGCCGGGCCATACGTAGGCAGTCCGGCACGCTCGAACAGGCGCTCGATGCGCGCCACAGCGAGGGAGTCGATCCACCCAAGGCGGCAGGAGAGTTCCGCCGCCATCATCGTGCCTGCGGCCACGGCTTCGCCGTGCAGCCATTGGCCATAACCGAGGCCGGTCTCGATGGCGTGGCCAAAGGTATGCCCGAGGTTGAGCAAGGCACGTTCGCCCTGTTCGGTTTCGTCGGCGGCAACGACTTCCGCCTTGTTACGGCAGGAACGCTCGATGGCCCAAGCGAGCGCTTGCGGTTCGAGCGCACACAGGGCGTCAATGTTCTGTTCCAGCCAGTCGAAAAACGCGGCATCGCGGATCAGGCCGTACTTGATGACTTCAGCCAGCCCCGCCGAGAATTCCCGCTCAGGCAATGTATCGAGCGTCGCGGTGTCGGCCAGTACAAGACGCGGCTGGTGGAAGGCGCCGATCATGTTCTTGCCCTGCGGGTGGTTGATCGCAGTTTTGCCGCCCACCGAGGAATCCACTTGTGCCAGCAGTGTGGTCGGGATCTGGATGAAAGGCATACCCCGCTGGTAGCACGCCGCAGCGAACCCCCCCATGTCTCCCACGACACCGCCACCGAGTGCAATGAGGGTGGTGGATCGTTCGCAATGCTCACGCAGCAGTGCATCAAAAATCGTGTTGAGCGTCTGCCACTCCTTGTGCGCCTCGCCATCGGGCAGGATGATGGGGACGATTTCCACGTCAGCACGGACAAGTCCCGCGCGCAGGCGCTCAAAGTAGAGTGGCCCGACCACTTCATTGGTCACGATCACGGCCTTGCGTGTGCGAAGAAAAGGCACGATGAGTTCCGCACGATCGATCAGGCCGTCTCCGATGTGAATGGGATAACTGCGCACGCCCAGATCGACATTCAAGGTGCGCATAAGGCTCTCCCATTCATGGCGTATTCGACCAGTTCCTTTTCGATCCGGTTCGCCATCGACGCGCCGGAACCGCGCTCGCCGTCAATGATGATGTCGGCCACTGCCCGATATAGAGGATCGCGCTGGCGGTACAGATCTTCGATGCGTTCGCGCGGATTCTCGACCTGGAGCAACGGGCGATTGCGGTCGCGCCGGGTGCGTTCCCAAAGGACGTATGGCGGCACGTTGAGATAGATCACGGTTCCGCGCTCCGACAGCAGGGTGCGATTGGCGGGGTCGAGCACAATACCGCCGCCGGTAGCGATGATGATGTCCGACTCGGCGAGCAGTTCGGTAAGCAGCCGTGATTCGCGCCGCCGAAAACCGGCTTCGCCCTCGATTTCAAAGATGATCGGAACCGATACGCCGGTTCGCGCAATGAGTTCGTGGTCGCAATCGGCAAAACGCAGATTCAGGCGTTTGGCCAGTTCGCGCCCCACTGTCGTTTTACCGGCACCCATCATGCCGACCAGGATCAAACGGGTCACTTGTATCGTGCCTTGCCGCGAAGATGAAAAAAGGCGGTGTCCCGCAGGAACACCGCCTGACATCATAGCAGGAGGAGGCGTCTTGTTTTAGCGTAGCGTCAATGCCTCATCGACGATGCGTGGGGTCACGAAAATCAGCAGTTCCGTTTCGTTCTTTTTCTTTTCGGTCGAACGGAAGAGGTGACCGATACCGGGGATGTTGCCGAGCAGTGGTACCTTGAGCACATCATTGAGCTCTTCGTCAGAGTAGATGCCGCCGATCACCACGGTTCCGCCGTTGTCGATCAGCACATCGCTCTTGACGTTTTTGGTCGAAATCCCCGGCACGGCAGAGCCATCCAGTTTTTTCACACTGTCCTTGTTCACCTGGATAGCAAGCTGCAAGCGCCCATCCGGTGTGATTTGCGGTTTGACCTTGAGTGCAAGTACCGCTTTTTTGAATGAGATGCTCGTCGCTCCGGAGCTCGACGCCTCCTGGTAGGGAATCTCGTCTCCCTGTTCGATCAAAGCCTCGACGTTGTTGGCAGTCAGTATGCGCGGGCTTGAGATGGTGCGCGCCTTGCCGTCCGTTTCCTGCGCCTGCAACTCGATATTCAGGAACCGCGTGAGGCCACTGTTGACGATCGTCAGGCCAAGTGACCCGAACCCATTCGAAAAACCGCCGTTGCCGCTTTGATTGCCAGTAACGTCTGGTGGCACGCTACCAAAGTAGGCTTTGCCAAAACCAATTTTCGCGCCACCGCCCAGGCTTGCCATCCCACTGCTGCCGATACCCAGCTTCACGCCTAGGTCACGTGAAAAACTCTTGCTGGCTTCGACGATACGGGCCTCGATCAGCACCTGCTTCGGCGCAATGTCGATCTCGGTGATAAGCCGGCGCAGATCGGCGAGACGAGAACCAACATCGGTCACGAAAAGTTTGTTGCTGCGCTCATCGACTACCACGCTGCCGCGCTTGGACAGCACGGTCTGATCCTTTTTCTTGAGGAAATCGAAAATTTCCATGGCACGGTGGTAGTTGATCTGGAAATTCTCGGTTTGCAGCGGTTCCAGTTCTTCGATCTGCGCGCGCGCCTCGTTGATCATCTTTTCGCGCGCCGCGAGCTCATCGCTGGGAGCGATCCAGATCACGTTGCCGTTCTTGCGCATGTCCAGACCCTTGGCCTGAAGGATGATGTCCAGCGCCTGATCCCAGGGAACGTCCTTCAGCCGCAGCGTGAGGTTGCCCTGCACGGAGTCGGAAGTGACGATGTTGAAGTCGGTGAAATCTGCAATGACCTGCAATACCGAGCGCACGTCGACGTTCTGGAAATTGAGCGAGAGTTTGTCGCCCGCGTACTTGACGCGTCCACCGCCCCTTTGTACGAGCCGGTCGGGATCTTCAACGACGCGCTTCACTTCCAGCACGAACTGGTCGTGACTCTGGTAGGCGTTGTGTTCCCACAACCCGGTAGGCGTCACGGTCAGGCGAACGTTGTCGCCCTGCTGTTCAGCAAGCAGTTGGGTCACTGGCGTACCGAAATCGACGACGTCCGAGCGACGGCGGAGGTTCTCCGGCAAAGCCGTCCTGGGGAAAGTCACCATCAGTTTGCCGCCCTGCTGGCGTACATCGACGCTGACGTCGGCGCTGGAGAGTTGAACGATCACCCTGCCCTCGCCCCGCTCGCCTCGGCGGAAGTTGATGTCCTTGATGCCATGTCCCAACGGCACAGCACGTACAGGTGTGTCCGCCCTGGCGACAGTGGGAACGCTGGCCGGTCTCGGCGCGGTTGCCGCATTACTTCCATGTGACAAGGCAATGGTCAACGTGTTGCCGTTGACGCGAGTGTCGTAGGCCAGGAGTCTTGACATGTTGAGCACAACGCGGGTGCGGTCGCCGACCTGAACGATATTGATGCTGCGCAAATCGCCACGCTCGATGTTATGCATATTCTGACCAACATCGTTGCCCATTTCCGGAAAATCGAACGCGATTCGAGGTGGGGTTGCCACGGTAAAGCTGGCCGGTGTCACCTTCAGGGGCGTTTTCGTGGTCAGGCGCACATAGAGCGTGCCGCCATCATCCGCCACGTTGAGTGACCTGATGCTGTTGACAGCAGTAATTGCCGACTCCTGTGCCTGGGCCGGAACCTGTGCCTGGGCTCGAGATCCGAGCAGAGATGCCCCTGCCACTATCACCATCAATAATGCCACGCATGTTTTTGGTTTCATTGTCCTGCCTCCTGCCTTTCTTGCAACTGCACTGTGGTAATTTTTTCGATCCAGCCTTCATTCAAGTCTTCGACCAACTCCTGAAGTTCCAGCGAATCCTGGCTGATAGCGACGACTTTCCCGTAATTGCGTCCCATGAAATTACCGACACGCACTTGATAGAGCGCCTTGTCGGCCTGGATGAGTGCGTGGACCGACTTGCCCTTCCCGAGTACGCCGACCATCTTCAAGGATTCCAGCGGATAGGATTCCAGTGGCTCACGCTGCCGGTCGGGATCGAGTCGCGGATCATCCACGCGTCGCTTCTCCGGCTTGGCCGGTTCGATGCGAGCCAAGTTGAAGGGCTCCAGGTCATTCACAGCGTCAAAGTCGACGACTGGAAAAATCTTGATCTCCGGCAGAGGTTTGACCGCACCTCGCATACCGACAGCCTGCTCGCGCATCCATTTCTGGATGTCTTCCTGGTCGTTCGCGCAACCCGCCAGCAGAAAGCCACACCCCACCACCATTACAGCGAGCGCGCCCTTATGCGTGTTCATTATTTGCCTCCTCGCTGCTGTTTCGATTTCACTTCTTCTTCATCGAGGTAGCGATAGGTTTCCGCCGTTGCGTCCAGCTTCAGACGGCCATCGTAGGCCACGGTTTTTTCCCTGCCCCTGCTACCACCTTGAGCCGCCGTAAGCACCATGTTCTTGATCGTGACGATGCGCGGCATCTTGGCAACGTCGCTGGCGAATTCCCCCAGATCGTTGTAGCTGCCTGTCACACTGATCGTGACCGGAACCGCCGCATAAAACTCACGAATGTCATCCTTGTTGGGCTGAAACAGGTCGAACTGCAAGCCACGCCCGATCCCAGCCTGGTTGATGTCCGAGAGCAGGGAATCCATTTCGGCCTTGCCCGGCAACTGTCGGACGAGGGTGTCGAACTGGCGGTTGATCTCTTCGAGCTGGCGCTTGTATTCGTCGAGATTGACGGCCTGACGCTTCTTGGTCACCCAACTCTCGCGCAACTGCAACTCTTCCTGCTGTTTTCGCTCCAGTTCGCTCCACTGGTCAGACCAGTCGAACAGCCAGCCCCCCGTGACCACTGCGGCCAGGATCAGCACGAAAGCGGCAATCCTTGGCGCTTGCGGCCAGACACCGGGATCATTGAAGTTCAAACCCCGGAAATCGTCCTGCAGACGTTGAAAGTCGATGCCTTTCATTTTTCCTAGCCCTTTTGTGTCGTTGCGGCAGGGGCCGCTGTCTCATCGTTGGGCGTGGTTGACTTCTCGATATAGACGTTGATCTCGAAGTTATATACACGCCGGTTGCTGAGCGTTTCCGCCACGCTCTTGACCACTTCCGAGCCCTCCAGAACCGGTGAATCGTTCAGGCTGCTCATCAGGCTGGAAACGCGGGCGTTGGATTGCGCATAGCCCTTCAGGGTGATCTTGTTGCCGGACTGCGACATCGTTGTGATGAACACCCCGCTTGGCAGCCGCGCCGCCAGTTCATTGAACAGGTGCACGGTTTCGGCCCGGTTACTCTGCAAGGTCTCGATCACCTGCTTGCGAGCCAGCAGACGATCTATCTGACCGCGCAAATCCTTGATCTCCTCGATTTCACGATCAAGCGCAGCGATCTCGCTCTTGAAGTACCCATTCCGTGCATCCTGCTGGTCGATGTCCCTGGCGTTGAACACATGCACCGACAACCAGACGGCGGCTCCGAACGCAAACATCAGTCCGGCGGTCACGTAGAACTGGCTGCGCCGCTCCTTGCGTTTTTCTTCCCGATGGGGAAGGAGATTGATCCGGATCATTCGTCAAATCTCCGCAGGGCCAACCCGCACGCCACCATCAGGGAAGGCGCGTCGGTCAGCAGTTTTCGGGTACCCAGCTTCGTCGGCACTGACATGGCCGTGAAGGGGTTGGC
>JAITWP010000181.1 GCA_031285365.1 Azoarcus sp. | reverse complement strand
AGCTTCTCGAACGGGTCGGTTTGTTGCCGGAGATGCGTTGGCGTTACCCGCACGAATTCTCCGGTGGTCAGCGGCAGCGTATTGCCATTGCTCGCGCACTGGCGGTCTCCCCCCGGATTGTCATCTGTGACGAACCTACGAGTGCACTCGATGTTTCCGTTCAGGCGCAGTTGCTCAACCTGATGTGCGAGTTGCAGCGGGAGCGGGGGTTGGCCTATCTGTTCATCACCCACAATCTGGCCGTCGTGCGCTACATGGCCGATGAAGTGGCAGTGATGTATCTGGGTCGCATCGTCGAGCAAGGTCCGGCAATGCGGGTACTGGAAACACCCGTTCATCCTTATACCCAGATGCTTCTGGCTGCTGTGCCCCGTGTCGATGCTGAAACAGGCACGGGCGCGTCAAAACCCGGCGTGGCGGCGGAGCCGCCGTCTCCGCTGAAACCGCCGATGGGGTGTCATTTTCATCCACGTTGCGAACTGGCAGAGGACACTTGCCGCACAGCATTCCCGGCTGCACGGGAGCTTGGTTGTGGGCATATCGTGCGGTGTCATCGGGTGGTGGCCTGACGCGCTCGTTTTGGAGCCGCTTTCCTTGGTTTGGCGTCCTTTCGGGCTGCTGCACGTACGCTGGAAGGCAGCAACTCTGCGGCAGCCAGCGCGCCAGTCGGGTCGACGTTTCTGCTGGCGGGCACGAGCAGGCTGTAACCGGTGCTGGGTCGACTGCGCGCGGGTAGGGCATTGATTTGGAGCAACTGCCCCTGGGTGAGACCGACCCTGCCGGCGACACCGGCCAGCGTTTCTCCAACGGCAAGCGTGTGGCTACGCCAGCCTTTGCCGGGCTGGGTGAATTCGTTCTGAAGGGTTTTGAAGCGGGGGGCATTTTCGGTCGGAACCATCAGGGTGTAGCCCGGTGTGGTGATGGCGGGCCGGTTGAAACCGGGGTTCAGAGCGAGGAACTCTTTGAGTGGTATTCCTGCGTATTTGGCGGCGGTGGTCAGGTCGATGCCGACCGGTGCGTCGACAGCGGTGAAGAGTTGTCTGTTTTCGATGTAGGGCAGATCGATGGCGAAAAGTTCGGGTTGGGCAATGATGTTCTTGAGCGCCTGGAGCTTGGGCAGATAATCACGTGTTTCGGCAGGCAGTTTCAGCGCACTGAACTCGGCGGATCGTCCGGCGGCGAGGTTTCGTTCCACGGCCCGGCTTATCGCGTTCTCGCCCCGGTTGTACGAAGCGAGTGCCAGATGCCAGTCGCCATGGCGTGCGTAGAGGGTTTCAAAATAATCGAGTGCGGCTTCGGTGGAAGCGGTGACGTCGCGGCGCTCGTCGATCCACTTGTTCTGGGTGAGGTTGTATTCGCGCCCAGTCGAGGGAATGAACTGCCACAGGCCCGAGGCGTGAGCACGGGAATGGGCCAGTGGATTGAAACTACTCTCCACCATCGGCAGCAAGGCAAGCTCGGTAGGCAGGTTGCGGCGTTCGAGTTCTTCGACGATGTAGTAGAGATAGCGTGCGCTACGATTGAACATCCGCTCCAGGTAGGCGGGCTGGGCGAGATAGGAATATTGCAGTTCGACCACGCGCGGACTGTTGAAGTCGGGCATGGCAAAACCTCGCCGGATGCGGGTCCATACGTTGTCGGGCGTTCTGGTGAGGTCGAGCAAAAGCACCCTTTCCGGCGCGCGGACGATGACGACAACGTCCGCGCTGGCAGCGGGCAGGGCGAATGCTTCCGCACTACGACCATTGGACGTCGCCAGGAACAGGACAAACGCAAATATGGCGTAGAGGTAAAATGAAATGGAAACAGTGTAGTTTTTTATCATGACACGGCCCAAATCCTTGTAAATTCTAGTGGTCGCCATGTGAACAGGTCAAACATGAACCGTGAAACTTGCCATTATCCTAGTGCAAAAAAATGTCACACTTCGGTTTCTCTCTTGGTAGGATGGTCACTAGGCCGGTGATAGGGCCGTTTTCAGCTTCCGTCATGAAAGTTTTGATTATCGAAGACACCATTACCAGCGCGACCGTGGGATGCAGCTGGCTTACAAACATGGGTTTGTCGGCGCTGCACGCGAAGACGGGCGAGGAAGGGTTGGAAATGTTCAGGCGGGAACGGCCGGATCTGGTATTGCTCGACATCATCATGCCGGGGATCGATGGGTTCGAGGTGGCACGCGGTATTCGCCGTTTAGAGAAATACCATGGTTGGTGGACGCCCATCATCTTTCTGACGGCTCGCGCTGACGAAAACGATATCCAATGTGCGATCGATGCCGGTGGCGACGACTATCTGATCAAGCCCGTTTCCGAAGTCGTGCTCAAGGCCAAGATCAACGCTATGCGACGGATGGCGCAGATGCGCGACTCACTGCGCAAGACCCAGGACAAGCTCCGGAAAGCCAATGACCAGTTGCAACGCCTGTCCGCGATCGACAGCCTGACCGGCATCGCCAACCGCAGGCGTTTTGACGCGACCCTGTTGCGCGAATGGCGCCGTTGTTCACGTTCGGCCGTGCCGCTCTCGCTGCTGGTGGTCGATGTCGATCTCTTCAAGCTGTTCAACGACCACTACGGTCACCAGATGGGCGATGAATGCCTCAAGATTGTGGCCCATACGTTGCAGGAAAGGACACGGCGACAGGATGACCTCGTGGCGCGTTACGGTGGTGAAGAGTTCGCCGCAATCCTGCCCGAAACCGATCCCGAAGGGGCATTGGCGGTTGCCGAGGACATGCGTTCGGGTGTTGCCGAGCTACGTGTCGATCACGCCTGGTCTACGGTTGCGCCGGTCGTGACCGTCAGCATCGGTGTAGCCAGCGTCATTCCGCCCAAGGACAGTGAGGAGGGCATTTTTGCGCTCATCAAGGCCGCCGACGAAGCTCTTTACCATGCCAAGGAATCTGGGCGAAACCAGGTCAAACAGGTCAAGGGCGTTATCCGGGTGGTCGGTCCCGGCGTGGGATTCAACAGGCGGAAGGTTTCAAAGCGGGAGTGACTTCAGCCCTTGAACACATCCTTCCAGGCTCGCAGTGTGGCCAGGCAGGTCAACATATTGTCTGGGCGCGTGCCGCAATGGGCCGCCACCGAATCGATGACGCTTTCCACGTCGATGCGCAGGAACGGATTGATTGCCCGCTCAATGGCAATCGTGCTGGGTAGCGTAGGCTTGCCCTGCCTGCGCAGGGCTTCGCAATGTGAGGCATAACGATCACGCGCGCTGTTCTCCGGTTCAACGGCGCGGGCGAAGGCGAGATTGGCGAGCGTGTATTCATGGGCGCAATACACCTTCGTTTCGTCGTTGAGTCGGGCCAGACGTCCGAGCGCGAGTTCGAGATCGGACGCTGTGCCCTCGAAGATGCGCCCGCATCCGGCAGAGAAAAGAGCGTCGCCGCAAAACAGCATACCGTGGCCGAGGTAGGCGACGTGGCCGCGCGTATGTGCGGTCACGTCAATGACCTGTAGTTCGAGTTCCAATGGTTCGATGAGTATTCTGTCCCCGTTTTCCACTGGATGATCGACGTGCGGGATGTTGTCCTTGTGCGGGCCGTATACCGGAACGCCCGGATAATGGGCGACAATCTCTCCAACGCCACCGGTGTGGTCGCCGTGGTGATGGGTCAGCAGAATGGCGGCGAGCTCAAGCCCGTTTAGCGCCGTGAGCGCGGGCGCGGCTTCACCCGGATCGACCAGCGCCGCGTGGCGGCCATTGCTGATGATCCAGATATAGTTGTCGCGACCAAAGGGAAGAGGGGTGACTTTGAAAGCAGGCATGGCTGAACGGGTGAGTGAGGTTGTCCGAAATCGGAATGACGCTGTATATCCGCTATCATAGAAAAGAAGAATGGGTTCTGTAACTAACGTAAATATTGAAACGGATTCGATCATGCCGCCATGGTTGCAAACACCGCTTGGCGAATACCTGATTGCCTGGGAGCAGGCGCAACTCGATGCCAAGCTTACCGACATTTTCGGCTATAACGCGCTTCAGGTAGGTTTTGAGAACGTCAACCTGCTGCGAGCCAGCCGTATGCCGCTGCATGTCCGCGCGGTTCGCACGGCACGAAATGGCGAAACTGCCGAAAGCGCGCCGGCCCGCTTTACAGTGGCGTGCGACAAGGCGGCGCTGCCATTTGCCAGCGGCAGCCTTGATCTCGTTGTGCTTTCTCATGAGCTTGAATTTTCCGCCACTCCGCATCAGCTTCTGCGTGAAGCCGAGCGCGTGCTGGTATCGGAAGGCAGTGTGGTGATCTGCGGCTTCAATCCGTACAGTCTGTGGGGTTTGCTGCGTCACACGCGGGATCAGTGGCCGTGGCGCGGGCGTTATCTTTCTGCGGCCAAGGTGCGCGACTGGCTGACCGTGCTCGGCTTTGAAGTGCATTCCAGTCAGTTTGGCTGTTACGTACCGCCGGTAGAGTCTCCCGAATGGTTGGGGCGCTGGAAATGGCTCGATCGTGTTGGTCGGCGTTGCTGGCCTATATGCGGGGCAGCGTGGATTCTGCATGGTATCAAGCGCGTATATGGCGCACGTCTCATCCAGCCGAACTGGCGTGACAAGCGCGCGCGCGTCAAGAACCTTCCCGCAGTGGCGCGCAAGCTGGGAGCCCCTGACGGTTTACCGGGCGAGATCAGCAAAAAGAACGAGGAAGCATGCAAGTCATAGACATTTACACCGATGGCGCATGCAGTGGCAATCCCGGCCCCGGTGGTTGGGGAGCGATCCTGAGAAGCGGCTCGCACGAAAAGGAAATCTGGGGAGGCGAGCCGCAGACCACCAACAACCGCATGGAAATCCTCGCCGTCATCCGCGCCTTCGAGCAACTCAAACGTAAGGGGATGACGGTAAAGGTGTACACCGACAGCCAGTACGTACAAAAGGGCATCTCCGAATGGATACACGGCTGGAAGGCGCGCGGTTGGGTGACATCAGGCAAGACGCCCGTAAAAAACGCCGATCTCTGGCGTGTGCTCGATGAGATCACTGCGAATCACACTGTCGAATGGTGCTGGGTCAGGGGGCATGCCGGGCACCCCGAGAATGAACGCGCCGACGCCTTGGCCCGTCGCGGCATCGAAACCATGCGCCCAGCCCATCCTGAACCGTAAATAGAGAGAAACACTGCAACGATGAGACAAATCGTCCTCGATACCGAAACCACTGGACTCGACTGGAAAAACGGTGACCGCGTCATCGAAATAGGCTGCGTCGAACTGCTCAACCGCACACTCACCGGACGGCATTACCACGTCTACATCAACCCGGAACGCGCCATTTCCGATCAGGCGCGAATGGTGCATGGCATCGACAACGACTTTCTGATGGATAAGCGCGTATTTGCCGCGATTGCACAGGAGTTCGAGGATTTCGTGCGTGATGCGCAATTGGTGATCCACAACGCTCCGTTCGATGTCGGGTTTCTCGTCAATGAACTGAAACTGGCGGGACG
>JAITWP010000131.1 GCA_031285365.1 Azoarcus sp. | reverse complement strand
TTCACCAACATCAATTCCACGGTCGTCGACCCCAAGGCGTTCGATCCCAAGTCCTTCGTCGAGGTCGATGCCCCGGTCTGCATCATCCCGCCCAACTCCTTCGCGCTGGCGCGCACGGTTGAGTATTTCCGCATCCCGCGCAATGTGCTTACGGTGTGCCTGGGCAAAAGCACCTACGCGCGTTGCGGCATCATCGTGAACGTGACGCCCTTCGAGCCGGAGTGGGAAGGTTTTGTTACCCTGGAGTTTTCCAACACCACGCCGTTGCCTGCCAAGATCTACGCGGGCGAGGGCTGCGCGCAGGTATTGTTCTTCGAGTCCGACGAGGTGTGCGAAACCTCGTACAAGGATCGCGGCGGAAAATATCAGGGGCAGGTCGGTGTTACCTTGCCCAAGATTTGAAGACACCATCGTCTGACCATCGGGGAAACCGAAATGCGATTCAACTTCCCAATCATCATCATCGACGATGACTTCCGATCCGATAATGCTTCCGGACTGGACATCCGTTCCCTGGTCGAAGCCATCAGGAAGAGAGACATGGACGTGCTGGGCGTGACCAGCTACGGCGATTTGACCGCGTTCGCGCAGCAACAGAGCCGCGCCTCGGCCTTCATCCTGTCCATTGACGACGATGAATTCACTTCGCGCGAGGATGCGGACAAGGCCATCGACAGCTTGCGCGCGTTCGTCGAGGCCATCCGCCAGCGCAATGCCGATATTCCCATCTTCCTCTCCGGTGAGACCCGCACCGCCCGACACATTCCGAACGATGTGCTGCGCGAGTTGCACGGCTTCATTCACATGTTCGAGGACACGCCGGAGTTCATTGCCCGCTACGTGGTGCGGGAGGCCAGACATTATCTCGATTCACTGCCGCCGCCGTTTTTCCGCGCGCTGACCCACTACGCCGCAGACAGTTCCTACTCCTGGCACTGCCCCGGACACTCGGGCGGCGTTGCCTTCCTGAAGAGTCCGGTCGGGCAGATGTTCCATCAGTTTTTCGGCGAGAACCTGCTGCGTGCCGATGTGTGCAACGCGGTCGATGAACTCGGGCAACTGCTTGATCACACTGGGCCGGTAGCGGCTTCCGAGCGCAACGCGGCGCGCATTTTCAACTGCGATCATCTCTATTTTGTCACCAACGGCACGTCGACCTCGAACAAGATGGTGTGGCATACCACGGTCGCGCCCGGTGACATCGTGGTCGTGGATCGTAATTGCCACAAATCGGTGCTGCACTCGATCGTCATGACCGGGGCGATTCCGGTGTTCCTCACGCCGACCCGCAATCACTACGGCATCATCGGCCCGATTCCGCTGGAAGAATTCCGCATCGAGAACATTCAGAAAAAGATCGAAGCCAATCCCTTCGCGCGCGAGGTGAAGAACAAGAAACCGCGCATCCTGACCATTACGCAGTCGACTTACGACGGGGTGGTTTACAACGTCGAGACCATCAAGCAGATGCTCGACGGGCACATCGACACTCTGCATTTCGACGAAGCCTGGTTGCCGCACGCGGCTTTCCACGACTTCTACGGCGATTACCACGCTATTGGCGAGGGGCGTCCGCGATGCCAGGATTCGATGGTTTTTTCCACCCAGTCAACCCACAAACTGCTCGCAGGGCTGTCCCAGGCCTCTCAAATCCTCGTGCAGAACTCGGAGACACGCAAACTCGACCGCGACATCTTCAATGAAGCCTACCTGATGCACACATCGACCTCGCCACAATACGCGATCATTGCGTCCTGCGATGTGGCGGCGGCGATGATGGAATCGCCCGGTGGCCCGGCACTGGTCAATGAATCGCTGGCCGAGGCTATCGAATTTCGACGCGCCATGCGTAAGGTTGATGGCGATTATGGCGCGGATGACTGGTGGTTTCAGGTCTGGGGGTCGGACCATCTTGATGATGACGGCCTGCTCGACCGCGAGGACTGGATGCTGCGCGCCAACGAACGCTGGCACGGTTTCGGCGACCTTGCGCCGGGCTTCAACATGCTCGACCCGATCAAGGCCACCATCATTACGCCGGGGCTGGACGTTGATGGCGACTTTGCCGAGCATGCCGGCATTCCGGCCGCAATCGTCACCAGGTATCTGGCCGAGCACGGCATCATCGTCGAAAAGACCGGGCTGTATTCGTTTTTCATCATGTTTACCATCGGCATTACCAAGGGCCGCTGGAATACGATGGTCACGGAATTGCAGCAGTTCAAGGACGACTACGACCGCAACCAGCCGCTATGGCGCGTGATGCCTGAATTCATCGCGAAGCATCCAAAATATGAGCGTGTCGGCCTCAAGGAGTTGTGCGACCAGATTCACGAGTTCTACAAGAAGCACGATGTCGCACGCCTGACCACCGAGATGTATCTCTCCGACATGACCCCCGTCATGAAACCCACTGACGCCTTCGCCCGCATGGCGCATCGCGAGATCGAACGGGTGATGCTCGAAAGCCTGGAAGGGCGGGTGACGGCGATGCTGGTCACGCCTTATCCGCCGGGTATTCCGCTGCTCATTCCGGGAGAACGTTTTAACGCCACCATCGTTCGCTATCTTGCTTTTGCACGCGACTTCAATGCTGCATTCCCCGGTTTCGAGACGGATATTCACGGGCTGGTGACAGGGGAAGATGGTAGGTATTACGTCGATTGCGTGAAGGACGATTAGGGCGGTTTTGGGTTATCTCGACCCATGCGCAAGATCATTCACTGCGATTGCGACTGTTTTTATGCGGCGGTCGAAATGCGCGACGATCCGACGTTGCGCGGCAGACCACTTGCCGTAGGCGGACGCACGGAGGAGCGCGGAGTCATCGCGACCTGCAACTACGAGGCGCGCGCCTTTGGCGTGCGTTCCGCGATGTCAACGGCACGAGCCTTTCGGCAATGCCCGCAACTCATCCTGTTGCCGCCGGATTTTCGCCGCTATAGCGAAGCCTCCCGGCAGATCCTTGCCATTTACCGTGATTTCACCCCGCTGGTGGAACCGCTTTCACTCGACGAAGCCTATCTGGATGTGAGCGACGTCAGTCGTTGTCAGGGTTCGGCAACCAGAATGGCCGAAGAAATCCGCGCCCGGATTCGCGCTGAAGTGGGCATTACCGCCTCGGCGGGCATTGCGCCAAACAAGTTTGTCGCCAAGGTTGCGAGCGACTGGAACAAGCCCGACGGGCAGTTCGTCGTTCGTCCGCAGGATGTCGATGCCTTCGTTGCCGCGTTGCCGGTGAACAGGATTTTTGGAGTCGGCAAGGTCACGGCGGCGCGGTTGCAAAAACGTGGCGTGCAAACCTGTGGCGAGTTGCGTGCCTGGGATATGGCCCGTCTGGTCGGCGAATTTGGACGCTTTGGCAGTACGCTTTATCAGCTTTGCCGGGGCATCGACGAACGCCCCGTGCAACCGGAATACATCCGCAAGTCCCTGTCGGTGGAGCTTACCTACGCCCGTGATTTGCCCGATCTGCCTGCCTGTCATGCCGAACTGCCCTCGCTGATCGCGGAATTCCGCCGCCGTTTTGCCAAATTATCTGCGCCAAGGCCCATCCACAACGCGGTGGTGAAGGTCAAATTCGCCGATTTCACCCAAACCACTGCCGAATGTGTATGCGCATCCCCTGATGAAACCGTCTGGGGCGCGCTGCTCGATGAAGCGCATGCCCGCCAGGGGAAAGCGGTCCGATTGCTAGGTGTCGGTGTACGCTTTACGGATGAAGACGATGGAGAAGAGGGAAAGATCGGGCAGTTCGACTTGTTCGGTGGCGCGTAGTTGCTTGGCAAACCGTTTGCTGGGGCGCGTCATCTTTCACTGTGCCTTGATCAACTGCCCAGTCCAGTTTTCGTCTCCCAACGGAAAGTCTTGCCGCCTGATTGCCTCGTAGCGCTGGAGCAGGTTGATGGGCAAAAAACTGCGCGCGGTAAAAAAGTTTGATAGATTCCATTTGTTCAGGCGCCTGAGGATATTCGGCACGGAGTAAAAGCGTCGACGTATGCTCAGGCTGCGGGCTGCCACTTCTTCTGCGCTCATGCCGGCCGGTTTGAAGGGAATCTGATTGAATTTGTACCCTCGCTCCAGCCACCAGGCCGGGTAGAGCAGGCGCTTTTGCTCTTCCAGTCTGGCATAGAGAGGTGTACCGGGGAAGGGCGCCAGGATGTTGAAAGACGCAATGTAAAAACCCTGTTGCATGATGAATTCGAAGACTTCTTCGAAAGTTTCCGGCGTATCTTCGTCATATCCGAATACAAAAGTGCCATACAGCGGAATTTTATGGCGGCGCATATTGTCCAGGGCTTGACCATAGGTGGCGTGCAGGGTGCCGGATCCATTTGCCATGCTGCCCGGAATGCTTTGTCTGAGGCTTTCGGCGCCAAGCAGAATCAGTTGACAGCCCGCGCGGTACATGAGGTCCAGCAATTCTTCGTCATACGCGGCTGCGATGGCTACTTGCGTGATCCAGCGCAGCTTTAGCGGGATCATGGCCCGCAAGAGTTCTTTGGCCAGCGGTATGTTGGCGATGAAGTTGTCGTCTACGAAGAAAAGCAGATTGTCTTTCGGAAGCCTCTTCAATTCCTCCAGTACAGCGTCCCCTGGGCGACGGCGGCGGACAGGGCCAAAAAAAGCCTGTATTGCGCAGAAATCACAGCAGTAATCGTTGCTTTGACCGCAGCCACGGCCGCTTTCGAGAAGCCGTATCGGCACATAAGGTTTGTCGGCATACATAGAACGATCCGGAATGGAGATATCCAAAGGCGCTTTGCCGTGATCCGGAACATTCTCGGGAGTGTAAATTTTTTTCAGAGTGCCGTGCCTCAAATCATCCAGCACTTTCGGCCAAAGTTCTTCTGCCTCACCAACGGCTACCACTTCGGCGTATTCAGCCACTTCCTCGGTGCACAGCCTGGCATGAAAGCCTCCGCAGATGACTGGCACACCACGCTTGCGGTATTCACTGGCAATCTCATACGCCCTTCTCGCAGTGAATGTTTCGACAGGCAGGACGATTGCGTCCGCCGGTTCATCAAAGTTGATGCGCTCAAGGCGGTCGTCGTAGCAGACACGCTGGATATCTCGTGGCGTAAGACCGGCCAGAGTAGCCAAGGGCAACGGCTCCATCCGCCAGGACCGTATATAGTTTTTATAGTCTTCGCCCTTACGGTGTCCGATGGCTGGCTGGACAAAAATGAGCTTCATCCGGATTCGTCAGCCTTTTTCTTTTCCGATGATATTTTAGTTGTAACTGTACCGTATAGTGGCACCTTGGAAAAGGGCATGGCAGGGCGAAGCGAAGGAAATGAGCACGGCGAAAGACCGCGTTGTTTAATTCTCCTCGTCGAAAAAAATGCTGCGGTACGAGGTGTAATAGCAGATGAAGAACATCGGTATCGTTACCAGCAGGCCAAGGCCAAGCGGGATCAAGCTGAGGATTATCAATACGGACAGTACGACCCAGAAAATGAATCCGGGTAGAAGATTCTTGAGGCAGGCAGAAAGACTCATTTGAAGTGCTTCGAACGGTCTGATGTCATGCATCATTACCAGCGCGGGAGCAAACATCATCGACATGGCCCATGTCACCAGAATGATGAATCCTGTGAGGATCATCAATAACGAAGGACGAAAACTGGCGAATACTTCGTTGTAGTCAAAGACTGGGGAATCGGTAAATATGCTGCTGGCAAAGACAACGAGGAGAAGAAGGATTGCCAGGAAAAGGAGCCCGAAGGCGATCAGGCAGAGGATCATCAGAGAACCCGTCTTGCGCTGAAAGGCAGTAAAAAGATCGCCGAAAGTAAATGATCCCACCCGACGGAGCAAATCGCAGGAATAAATGACGCCTGCAATAATCAAGGTTGGTATGAATAAAGAAAGAATGTCACCGACAACAGGAATGACGCTCAATAGAATACATATGCCTACGTAAGCGAGCGTGAACATTATCCATGTAATGGCTTGCTGCTTGAACAGCCCCCAACTGCTGGAAATCCACGAAAAACCGTTCCCCATGGAAACCGGACGGCCACCAGGAATGAAATTTGTTTCCTCACTGCCGGGTTTGAATTCTATGTCTGCGGTTGGCGGTGCGTAGGGAGTGTAGGGCTGGTTGTCGTTCTGGTTATCCATGAATTTCTCCTTTTAAGAAGCCTGATACTGAAATTTTGAACGGTATCGTCGGATGCTATCACCCGCTCACTGGGGCTGCATGCAAAAATTCCCAGATCCGGGCAGGGGCAGCCGAATTTGGCGGGTCTGGATGGCTGCTCGCCGGTAGAATACCGGCCAATGAAACTACTGGCTTTTGAATCTTCCTGTGAGCATGCCAGCGTCGCGCTGAATCTGGATGGTGACATCAACGAGCGTCGTCTCGAAGGACACGCCAATCATTCGGAACATATTCTGACCCTTGTTCGCTCTTTGCTGGCGGATGCCGGACTTGGCGTGGGCATGCTCGATGCCGTGGCGTTTGGCGCGGGCCCCGGTGCCTTTACCGGTTTGCGGCTGGCTTGCGGCCTTGCGCAAGGGCTGGCGCTTGGGGCCGGACTGGGAGTCATTCCTGTAAGCAGTCTGGCAGCCCTGGCTGTTCGATCACCGCTGCCCATGGCGTTGGTGGCAACGGATGCCCGCATGGGCGAGATCTATCATGGGCGCTACAGGGTCGAACGCGGCATGGTGACAGAACTCGCTGCGCCTGCCTGCTGCGCGCCTGCTGCCCTGACGCGCCCGGAGGGTGAATGGTTCGGCCTTGGATCGGCTTTTGCTGCTCACGAAGAGGCGCTTGCCTCCGTACGCGCGAGGCTTATCGGTTGCGATCCTCTGGCTGTGCCTACTGCCGAGGCCGTTTCCCGG
>JAITWP010000115.1 GCA_031285365.1 Azoarcus sp. | reverse complement strand
CGCGCTTTTCGGGGAATGCCTCGTTTGCTTTTTCATTCAGCCTCAATGGGCCTAAGGCAAGCGCCCATCATCTGGTTCCAGTGCGCATCATTCTTACCGACGACAAACCGGGGACACTCGTTTTCGAGGCGGCTGATCTTCGCGTGCCTTAGGCCCATTGAGGCTGAATGAAAAAGCAAACGAGGCATTCCCCGAAAAGCGCGGAGACGCAAGTATTGGCACAGGCAGCGCAGGCGCTGGGCAGCGTGCTTGATTTCGAGGTTCCGGCTGACGTGGTGCTTTCGAAGTTTTTTCGAGAGCGACATGGCCTTGGCCGTCGTGATCGTGCCCTGATTGCCGAGAGCGTATTCGGTGTTCTTCGCCGTTTGCGCTGGCTGCATCGTTTGATCGGAAGTGGGGCGACACCGCGCCAGTTGCTGCTGGCCTGGCTCGCGCGTAGCGAAGGTTGGCCGATGCGCCAGTTCGATGGGCTGGTGTCGGATGAGGAACGTCTTTGGATCGAAGCCCTGAAGGCGGTCGATCTTTCCGGGGGTACTCTGGCTGAGCGAGCCGATCTGCCTGACTGGTTGTGCGAACGTCTGCTTGCCACACACGATGAAGAAGGTTTGTTGCGGCTGGCGCAGAGCCTCAATCAACCTGCGCCCCTTGATTTGCGAGTGAACACCCTCAAACTCGACCGCGATACCGCACTTGCCCGTTTGCGGGATGACGGGTTCGATGCCACGCTGTGCCCTTGGTCGCCGCACGGAATTCGACTCGCGGGAAAACCCGCCTTACAGAATCACACGCTTTCCCTTGATGGCAGCATCGAAGTGCAGGACGAAGGCAGCCAGCTACTGGGTTTTCTCGTGCAGCCGAAGCCGAGGGAATTCATTGTCGATTTCTGCGCCGGTGCGGGCGGTAAAACCCTGCAATTGGGCGCGATGATGCGCTCAACCGGGCGGCTTTACGCGTTCGATATTGCCGAAAAGCGTTTGGCGCGTTTGCGTTCTCGCATCGCTCGCTCGGGCCTGAGCAACGTGCATCCTATATTGATTGCGCACGAGCGCGACGCCCGCCTCAAACGCCTCGCGAGCAAGGTCGACCGGGTATTGGTCGACGCGCCATGTAGCGGGTTGGGAACCCTGAGGCGCAGCCCTGACCTCAAGTGGCGGCAAACGCCCGCCGTGGTCGATGAAATGGTTCTACGCCAGCAGGCGATACTTGAAGCTGCCGCGAAGCTGGTGCGTCCTGGTGGCCGTCTGGTTTACGCCACTTGTAGCCTGCTTGGCGAGGAAAATGACGGCGTAGTCGATGCCTTTCTCGCAGTGCATCCCGAATTCGTGTCGCTTATCGCTGAAGACATTCTTGTGCGGCAGGGTATTGCACCCGGCACGGGCGAACGCCTTCGCCTGTCTCCGCTCACGCATGGCACGGACGGTTTCTTTGCTGCTGTGCTGATGCTCCAGGGTTAAACCCGCTCCAGGGTAGGTGGCACGCCCGTAAAGAGTCTCCGGGTAGCCACAAAACCTTGTTCACTTGGCATGAAAACGTCCAAGGGGCGCTTATACACTTCCCCTCGATCTGCCTTTGGTGTAAACCCCACCTCATAGGCGTCTTTCGCTGAAATATTTTTAAGTTTGTCTATTGTGGAAATCCACATAGATTAAGTTATATAATAGATTTGCTAGGTGGCTATAGTGTGCGCCATGCCTGCTCCCGTCAGATCAGCAAGGTTGTGTGGGCCGCGATGTTACCTTTTACGGGAGAAAATTCATGGCAAACGATCCGTGCAGCCAGTTTGGGCTGCGGTTAAGTGAAATTAGAAAGAGCAGGGGCTGGTCCCAGGAGCGATTGGCTTCGGAGAGCGGGCTGGCTCGAAGTTACGTGGGCGGGGTAGAACGTGGGCAACGCAATATCGCCCTGCGGAACATCTGCAAGCTAGCTGGCGCGCTTGGGTTGTCGCCATCAGTTCTGTTCGTTCCCCCCGGAACTTCCAGAGGAATTGGGGGCCATCTAAGCCACCCCAGCCATCCCAACTGACACTGACAAGACAGGCGCTGCTTGGTGGGTCGATGGAAAACTAGGATCTTTCCGCGATAAGAGACGGAGTTTTCTCGTCGCTTCCCCTTATGAGTCTGTGCCCAGTCAAACCGAACTCAGTTCTCCTCGCGCGTAGCGTCAGCCCAACAGTTCGGGGTTTCGAACAATCTGACCCGTTCAAGGCGTAGCGTATCGCCGCAGGCATCGCGATAGGCGGTATCAAGGATGCGGAAGGCGGCGGCGGCAAGATTTTCGGCTGTCGGAACTCTATTGAAGATCACCGTTTTGTGGTTGGGCAGGGAGGCAAGAAAGTCCACCACGCATTTGTCCTCGCGCCAGACAAGAAACGCGTGATCCCACTGGCTGACCACTTTTTCCCAGGCAATGCGTTTTATTTCGCCGAAATCCATCACCATGCCGTTGTCCGTACTGCCTGGCGCGTCGACGACCCTGCCTTCGATGCTGATCTCGATCATATAACGATGGCCGTGCAGGTGTCGGCACTGGCTGTCATGATCCGGGATCCGATGACCAGCGTCGAATTCGAGGCGGCGAGTGATGCGCATGATGTTCTTCTATGCTCTTCCATGAATAGGGTCGCGGATTATAGCATCGCCCTCGCGCCAGTCAGGCTTCGGAGGGTTATCATATGCTTTTTTGCCGGGAACGGTTCCCAGGGTTGCTTCCGGTTCCGGTCATTAAGAGGAGATTGCAATGCCCTTCATGGCTTGGTCCGATGAATTTGTGCTGGGGATTGATTCCATAGACAAACAGCATCGCTGGCTGGTCGACATGACCAACCGGCTATACGACGAACTCGGCGGCTCGAAGCGGGAAGAACTCAAGGATATCCTGGAGGGGATGGTGGATTACGCCGTTAACCACTTCATTACTGAAGAAGATCTGTTCAACCGTCACGGCTATCCGCAAGAAAAGGCTCATCGGGCGCGGCACGATGAGTTCTCACGTCATGCACTCGAATTATTGCTCAAGTTTGAAAAGGGGGAACAGGTTTCGCAAGAAGTGCTGGAGTTCCTTCAGACATGGTTGGTGAAGCATATCCTCGGGGAGGACAAGGCTTACGTACCTTTTCTGAAGGAAAAGGGCGTCATATGAACTGGTCTGAGACAGGCGCCTCGGGGTAACTCACATAACAACAAAGCAACAAAGGAAGTGCCGTTTCATGTTTGTTCCTGGGTTTTTGCGTCGCTTGTTCAAACCTGCTGCGGCTGCGCGCGTGGATTTTGGCATGCGCGAGCACGCCGTCCTGTGTATGGGGCCGCGCGGACTGCACAGCATGACCTATACCGAATGGGGCGATCCGGACAATCAGAACGTTCTGCTCTGCGTCCACGGATTCACGCGGAATGCGCGGGATTTCGATGCACTCGCCCAAGCGCTTTCTGCCGACTATCGAGTGGTTTGCCCTGATGTGGTCGGGCGTGGCAACAGCGATTGGCTAAGGGCGAAATCCGATTACACCTTTCCGCTCTACGTCTCGGACATGATCACGCTGATTGCGAGGCTGGGGGTACCTCACGTCGACTGGGTCGGTACTTCGATGGGCGGCCTGATCGGCATGCTGCTTGCCGGTGAACCGCACACTCCCGTGCGTCGGCTGGTG
Source organism: Azoarcus sp. (assembly GCA_031285365.1). Lineage (GTDB taxonomy): Bacteria > Pseudomonadota > Gammaproteobacteria > Burkholderiales > Rhodocyclaceae > WRNU01. Next base: position 3,436 of record JAITWP010000115.1, on the reverse strand, counting down.
CTCAACGATGTTGGGCCGCTGATTACTGCTGAAGCGTTGCGACGCATCGGGCAATATGTTGGGCAGGCTCCGTCGTTTCCAACCCTGGAGGCCGCAGAGGGGTATGTACGCCAGATAGGGGCATCCTTCGGGCCGCTCACCAACGAACAATGGCAACATCTCACCCGTCACAGCGTTCGCTCCGCCGAGAAAGGATATGCCTTTGCATACGATCCTGGTCTGGGTGATCTCTTCCGCATAATGCCTATTCTGTTCAATGTCGGGGTATGGGACGCATTCGATCGCATTTGTCACCCGGTACTGGCGATACGAGGTGCGGAGTCGGATTTGCTCAGGCGGGATACCTGGCTGAAAATGGCCGAACGCGGCCCTAGAGCCAAACTCGTCGAATTTCCCGGCATCGGCCACGCTCCGATGCTGATGTCCGAGGATCAGATTGCGGTTGTCCGGGATTTTCTGCTTGGCTCAGAAGGTTAGCCGGGGTCATTCCACTCCGTGGAGGGATGCCCCGAAGGGGTGGGGTGGTTGCTCGGGCACACACCACAGCCGGGGCGACAATTATTCGCTCCCCCAATGTGACCAGTTACTCAGTGTGACGCCAGCCCTTGGGTCATTCCCTGCGCACACCGTGTTCTAATAAGCATAAACGCATTTTTCTGTCGGAGGCACCCGTGAGCCAAGAGCAACGATTCCGTCTGGTCACGCGTAGCGATTTTGATGGCTTGGTCTGCGCCGTACTTCTGAAAGAACTCGACCTACTGGATGAAATCAAATTCGTTCATCCCAAGGACATGCAGGATGGCCTGATCCATATCAGCAATCGCGACATTACCACCAACCTGCCTTATGTCCCCGGCGCGCATCTCGCGTTCGATCATCATTTCTCGGAAACCCTTCGTAATCCCGGCAAACACGATAATTACATTATCGATCCGGAAGCCCCATCTGCTGCCCGCGTCGTTTATAACTATTACGGCGGAAAGACCACCTTCCCCAACATCTCCGAAGAGATGATGGAAGCCGTCGACAAGGCGGACAGTGCCAGGTTTACCCGCGATGAAATTCTCGATCCAAAGGGATGGGTATTGCTCAATTACCTGATGGATTCCCGCACCGGACTTGGGCGCTTCCACGAGTTCCGCATCAGCAATTACATCCTGATGATGCAATTGATCGGTTACTGCAAGCAGCACACCATCGAAGAAATCCTGGAACTCCCCGATGTCAAGGAACGCAAGGATCTTTATTTTCAGCACGTCGAAAAGGCCAAGGAGCAGATCAAGCGTTGCTCCACCGTGCACAGAAACCTGGTGGTGCTCGATCTGCGCGACGAAGAGATCATCTATGCCACCAATCGCTTCATGATTTACGCGCTGTTTCCCGAGTGCAACATTTCCATTCACGTGATGTGGGGGCTAAAAAAACAGAACACTGTGCTGGCTACCGGGAAATCCATCCTGGATCGTTCCAGCAGAACCAACGTGGGTGAGTTGATGCTCGGTTACGACGGTGGCGGGCACGAAGCAGCGGGAACCTGCCAGATCGACAACGACAGGGCAGATGACGTGCTCAATGTGCTGATCTCGCGGATCAACGCCGACGGTTGAGATCTCCCGTTATCCGCGCTTTGCGTGGACGGGCTGGTTCCGTACAACAAAAACCGCGTCATACCATGGCGGTACGACGCGGTTTTGTTCAAAGGGATGCGTGTTACGCGTTGGCCCCCTTGACCGACGGCAACTTGGAAACCAGGCGCAGACTCATCGTCAGTCCTTCAAGCTGGTAATGCGGACGCAGGAAGAACTTGGCGCTGTACTTGCCTGGATCGCCTTCGATGTCCTCGACGACGACTTCGGCAGCCGCCAACGGTTTGCGAGCCTTGGTCTCCTGGCTCGAATTGCGAGGATCGCCATCCACGTAATGCATGATCCATTCGTTGAGCCAACGTTCGACGTCCGTACGTTCCCTGAAAGAACCGATCTTGTCGCGCACGATGCACTTGAGGTAATGGGCAAAGCGGCAGCAGGCGAACAGATAGGGAAGCCGCGCGGACAGGTTTGCATTGGCCGTGGCGTCCGGATCATGGAATTCGGCGGGTTTTTGCAGGCTTTGCGCCCCGATGAACGCGGCAGAATCGGTATGCTTGCGATGAATCAGCGGCATGAAACCGTTCTTGGCCAGTTCGGCTTCGCGACGGTCTGAAATGGCGATTTCGGTCGGGCATTTCATGTCTACGCCGCCATCGTCGGTCGGGAAGGTGTGGCAGGGCAGATTCTCGACCACGCCGCCGGACTCGACCCCACGGATCGCCGTCGACCAGCCATACATCTTGAAACTGCGGTTGATGTTCGTCGCCATTGCATAGGCGGCGTTGATCCACAGGTAACGATGGTGATCCGATCCGCCGGTATCTTCCTCGAAATTGAACTCGTCGATCGGGTTGGTTTTGATGCCATAGGGCATGCGACCAAGGAAGCGCGGCATGGCCAATCCGATGTAGCGCGAGTCCTCCGATTCGCGCAGGCTACGCCAAGGCGCGTATTCGGTATTCTCGAAAATCTTGGTCAGATCGCGCGGATTCGCAAGTTCCTGCCAGGAACTCATCTGCATCACGGTAGGATCGGCTCCGGCGATGAAGGGACAATGTGCAGCAGCGCCTATTCTCGCCAATTCTCCAAGCATCTCGACGTCCGGCGCGGAATGGTCAAAATAGTAATCGCCCACCAGACATCCATAAGGCGCGCCGCCAAGCTGTCCATATTCTTCTTCGTAAATGCGGCGGAAAATCGGGCTTTGGTCCCAGCCGACGCCCTTGTGACGCTTCAGGGTGCGGTGCAGATCCTTCTTGGAAATGTTCATGAAACGGATCTTGAGCATTTCGTCCGTTTCGGTGTTGTTTACGAGGTAATGCAAACCCCGCCATGCCGCTTCGAGTTTCTGGAAATCTTCGTGATGAATGATCTGATCGATCTGTTCGCTCATCTTGCGGTCGATTTCCGCGATGAGCGCCTCAATGGTGCGGTAGGCATCACCCGATAACGTGACTGCGGAGGAAATGGCTTGCTGTGCAAGTGTGCGTACAGCCGATTCTACGGCGGAACGCTGCTCTTCCGACTTGGGTTTGAACTCTTTTTCGAGCAGGGCCGCGAATTCGGTCTGTTCAGCGAAGGACGTGGCGACTGCCTTTGATTCGGTGGTTTTGGTGACGGGCATGGCGGTCAGTCTTCCTGTTTGTTATTGGCGGGAACGCTTGCAAGGGACTTGAGCAGCGTCGGATCCTGTAGCACGTCACCGAGCAGGTTTTCCGCGCCGGTCTTGCCGTCCATGTAGGTCAGCAGATTGTTCAGTTCGGTGCGGGCCTGGAGGAGTTGGTTGAGCGGTTCGACATTCCTGGCGATTGCACCCGGTTTGAAGTCGTCCATGCTGTTGAAGGTGA
>JAITWP010000094.1 GCA_031285365.1 Azoarcus sp. | reverse complement strand
CCTGCCTGTGGCCGTCATTACCGCTTTTGGCAGCATCGAGACGGCCATTCGCGCCCTCAAGCTCGGTGCGTTCGATTTCGTCACCAAGCCCATTGAACTCAAGGTGTTGCGCGAGTTGGTCCGCCACGCCCTCAAACTCCAGCCTTCCGGCTCAAGCGAAACGGCCCCGGATGCTCTCGCCAACACGGGTGAGCGCGAACTGGTCGGGCGTTCACCCGCGATGACGCAACTGCGCACCCTTGTCGAGAAATTTGCCCGAAACCAGGCGCCCGTCTTCATACATGGCGAATCGGGCACCGGCAAGGAAGTCATCGCCCGCCTCATTCACCGCCTGGGGGGGCGCGCCACGGGGCCTTTCGTGCCCGTCAATTGCGGGGCGATTCCGCCGGAGCTCATGGAAAGCGAGTTCTTTGGTCACCGGAAAGGCAGCTTCACCGGCGCGTCTGCCGACAAGGACGGGCTGTTTCAGGCCGCCAGCGGCGGAACCCTTTTTCTCGACGAAGTGGCGGATCTGCCGCTTTCCATGCAGGTCAAATTGCTGCGCGCCATTCAGGAACGTGCCGTGCGACCTGTGGGCGCGCAATCCGAACAGGCCGTCGACGTTCGCATTCTTTCCGCCTCGCACCGTGATTTGGCGAAACTCGTTTCCGAGAACCGTTTTCGGCAGGATCTGTACTTTCGCATCAACGTCCTTGCCCTGCATGTGCCTCCGCTGCGTGAACGTCTCGAAGACATCCCCGATCTGGTCGCGCACCTGCTTGCGCGGCTGGCCGAACGTGATGGCACTCCGGTGCACACCCTTTCATCCGGCACCCTTTCCGTCTTGCGGCAATACAGCTTCCCCGGCAATGTCCGCGAACTGGAAAATCTGCTGGAGCGAGCCTGCGCCCTTGCCGAGAACAACGAAATTTCTGCCGAGGATCTTGGCATCGACCTGACCGCGCTTGGCAATCGGCCCCTCATGGACACGGTTCCCGCCAAAAACGAAAGCGAGGCCATCGACGACATGGAGGAAATTTCCGACGACGAACGCGCGCAGGTTCTCAAGGCTCTGGATGAGACTCGCTGGAACCGCACCGTCGCCGCCCGCAAACTCGGCATGACGCTCAGGCAGTTGCGGTATCGGTTGCAGAAGTGGGGGATAGATGGGTGAAGGGCGGGGTCGTCTTTGCGGATGACACCCCGCGCGAAGCGCGCTGACTCTATAGCCTCCCTCTTGAGGGAGGTGGCCTGCCGAAGGCAGGTCGGAGGGAGTAGCAACGCTCACACAACCCCCTCGCGCTGAGTCGGAGGGAGTAGCAACAACTCTGTTGTCACTCCATTTTATTGTTGTCCGTCTTCGGGCGTTGCTACTCCCTCCGTCACCCGCGCTGCGCGCGGGCGACACCTCCCTCAAGAGGGAGGCTTGACATGAGGGAGGCTTGACATTACACCCTCACAACAACGGCGCAAGCCAGCGCCGCGCTTCTTCTACATTCATCCCCGCGCGATCGGCCCAGTCTTCCAGTTGATCCGTGCCGATCTTTCCGACGGCGAAGTAGCGGCTTTCGGGGTGTGAAAGGTAGAACCCCGCCACGCTCGCCGCCGGGGTCATCGCCATCGACTCCGTCAGTCCCATGCCCGCGTTGCCGGGGGCATCGAGCAGCGCGAACAGGGCGTGTTTGACGGTGTGGTCGGGGCAGGCCGGGTAACCGGGGGCGGGGCGGATGCCGGGGTACTCTTCGCGGATCAGGGCTTCGTTGTCGAGCGTCTCGGTGGCAGCGTAGCCCCATTCGTGCCTGCGCACGCGCTCATGCAGCCATTCCGCGCAGGCTTCGGCGAGGCGGTCGGCCAGTGCCTTGAGCAGGATCGCGCGGTAGTCGTCGTGGGCGGCTTCAAATTCGGCCAGTTTCGTTTCGATGCCCAGTCCCGCAGTGACCGCAAAAGCGCCGCACCAGTCTTCGATGCCGGAGGTTTTGGGGGCGATGAAGTCCGCGAGGCAGAGATTGGACTTGCCGGGCGCGGGTTCAAATTGCTGGCGCAGCCCGTGCCAGATAAGCACGGGGGTTGCGCGGCGCTCGTCGGCGTAAAGCTCGATGTCGTCGCCTGCGCTGTTGGCGGGGAAAATGCCGAACACGGCCTTTGCCCGACACCATTTTTCGTTGATGAGCTCGTCGAGCATGATTTGCCCGTCACGGTAGACGCTCCGCGCGGCTTCGCCGACGGTTTCGTCATCGAGAATCCGGGGGAAGCGCCCGGACAAATCCCACGTCCGGAAGAAGGGAGTCCAGTCGATGTATTCGCGCAGGACGGCAAGATCGACGTCGAGCGTGATGATCTTTCCGGAAACGTTCGGGCGTGGGGGGGTGTAGGGCGCAGGAAGCCGGGTGTGCGTGGGGCAGTCGCAGGCGGGTTTCGTGCTCCACGGCAGGTGTAACGCATTGGCCCGCGCGGCTTCCAGCGAGATGCGGGGGCGCGTTTGCCTGCTGGCGTGGTTGTCGCGCACACGGGCGTAATCGTCGGCAAGTCGTGCCCGGAACGCGTTTGCGCCGGTGGCGGAAAGCAGTGCGCTGACGATGCCGACGGCGCGGGAGGCATCGGGCACGTAGACGACGGGTTGCGCGTAGTTAGGCGCGATCTTGATGGCGGTATGGGCGAGGCTGGTGGTTGCACCGCCGATCAGGAGCGGCACCGAAAAACCCTGGCGCTGCATCTCGGTTGCCACGGCGCACATTTCTTCGAGCGAGGGGGTGATGAGACCGGACAGGCCGATGGCGATGGCGTCATGCTCACGCGCCGCGGCCAGGATTTTGTCGGCGGGAACCATCACGCCGAGGTCAACCACCTCGAAACCATTGCAGGCCAGCACGACGGCCACGATGTTCTTGCCGATGTCGTGCACGTCGCCCTTGACCGTGGCGAGCACGATGCGACCCTTGCTCGATGCGCCACTGCGTGCCTTTTCCGCTTCGATGAAGGGCACGAGGTGCGCCACCGCCTGCTTCATCACTCGCGCGGATTTGACGACCTGCGGCAGAAACATCTTGCCTGCGCCGAAAAATTCGCCCACGACTTCCATTCCGGCCATGAGCGGGCCTTCGATGACTTTGATCGGCGGCTCGCCCTCGGCCTCCAGTCGGGCGCGGAGTTCTTCGGTGTCAACGACGATGAATTCGGTAATGCCCTTGACCAGCGCGTGCTTGAGGCGTTCTTCCACCGGCGCGTCACGCCAGATGGAGTCGTGGCTCGGTTCGGTGCTCCGCGCCCTGCCCTCGTCTTTCATCGTTCGGGCAAATTCGATCAATGCTTCGGCTGCACCGGGATGACGGTTCAGCACCACGTCTTCCACCTTTTCGCGCAGATCGGCATCGAGCGCATCGAAAACACCAAGCATTCCGGCATTGACGATGCCCATCGTCAGTCCGGCGCGAATGGC
>JAITWP010000080.1 GCA_031285365.1 Azoarcus sp. | reverse complement strand
TGAACTCTCAGCCGCCGTCAACGCCCATCCGCGTCGCGTTCCCTTTTTTCTTCGAGCTCTCGAATTTTTGCGTCGTAGCGTTCCCGATCACGCCGGGCGGTTTCCGCCCGGCGGGCAGCCTTGGCACGCTCGCTGGCACTGGAACTGGTAGTGCTCGAACGGGTGATGCGACGAGAGCCTGTTGCTGTTTTGGGGCGAGGTTTCGTAACGTCCTGATCGGCGCTCGGAGAAGAAGCCTCCGTCGGACGTGTGCCGTCGCCGTGTTCCTCAGCCTTCCTTGCCGTTTCGGCGGCCCGGTGGCGACGTTCAGTGAGATCGAGCTGATGTGCCTCGGTTTCGAGTTCACGGGCACGGCGGATGGCGCTCAGGCGTTCAGCCTTGGCATCGTCGATACACCTGTTGACGAAGAAGCGTTTGTAGCACGCCGTCTCTGTTGCCTGGTAGTCGGTTTCGGCCTTCGTGCGCAGGTTGCTGGCTTCGTCGCGCAGTTGCTTGATACGTTTGGTGGGATTGACCGTTGTTTCGTCTTCATCGGCAGCTACAGCCCCAAGCGGGAAAACCGTCATGGCAAGGCATGCGCCGATGGCAAGGACGTGGCGGGCGATTGAACGGGGGACGAAAGAACGCATGAGAAAGCCGTACAGTGCGTGATTGAGATATGCGTAGAATAACGCCCTTTATCAACATCTGCGACTTCGAGCGTGATCCGTTTTCGCAATCTGCGCCTTGCAAGGGGTGCCCGCGTCCTGGTCGACGGGGTTTCTCTTCAACTTTTTCCTGGCTGGAAAATCGGCCTGACTGGAGCCAATGGCAGCGGCAAGTCGAGCCTTTTTGCGCTCCTGCGTGGCCAGTTGCTCCCGGATCGGGGCGACCTGGCATTTCCGTCCGGCTGGACGATTGCCCATGTTGCGCAAGAGACGCCGGGATTGCCTCAGGCCGCCATCGAATATGTGCTCGATGGTGATGCCGAACTGCGGCGCATCGAATCCGATCTGACTCTGGCCGAGACTGCTCACGATGGCGTGCGTATCGCTGAACTGCACACACGCTTGCAGGAAATCGGCGCTTACTCGGCCAGAGCGCGCGCGGCGGCGCTACTCGATGGACTTGGCTTTGCGTCCTCCGATACCGGGCGAGCCGTGTCGGACTTTTCCGGTGGCTGGCGGATGCGGCTCAATCTCGCACAGGCACTGATGTGCCGCTCCGATCTGCTCCTGCTCGACGAGCCGACCAACCACCTCGATCTGGATACCGTCATCTGGTTTGAGCAATGGCTGCGCGACTATCGTGGAACCCTGCTGTTGATTTCGCACGATCGCGAATTTCTCGACGCCTGCGTCGATCATGTTGCCCATATCGAACAGGGACGACTCACGCTTTACAACGGCTCGTACACCGATTTCGAGCGCCAGCGCGGTGAGCGTCTGGCGCAGCAGCAGGCGCTTTTCGAGCGCCAGCGGCGCGAAATCGAGCACATGGAAGACTACATCCGCCGCTTCCGAGCCAAGGCAACCAAGGCCCGGCAGGCACAAAGCCGGATCAAGGCACTCGAACGCATGGAGCGTATTTCCGCCGCCCACGTCGATACCCCATTTTCCTTCTCTTTTCGCCCCGCCGATGGTGCGCCCGATCCTTTGGTGCAAATCGAGAAGGGGGCTGCCGGGTACGGAGGGAAGAACGTGCTCGAAGGCATCGAACTCGTCCTGCGCCCTGGCGAGCGCGTAGGGTTGCTTGGGCGCAACGGCGCGGGCAAATCTACCCTCATCAAACTTCTGGCCGGGATGATTGCCCTCACGGCAGGCCAGAAACACGAAGGCAGGGGGCTGGCAACCGGATATTTCGCCCAGCATCAGCTTGAAACCCTGCGCCCCGAAGAATCCCCGCTCCAGCACATGATGCGGCTCGATCCCTCGGCCCGCGAACAGGACATGCGCAATTACCTGGGCGGGTTCGACTTTCGTGGCGACGGGTATAGTGGTTGTTCCGCGCTGGCTGCCGCGCCTTGCGGTTCGTTTTCCGGCGGTGAAAAATCCCGGCTGGTGCTGGCCCTGCTTATCTGGCAACGACCCAACCTCCTGCTGTTGGACGAACCCGCCAACCACCTGGACATGGAAATGCGCTATGCCCTCATGTGCGCGCTCCAGGAGTACGACGGCGCGATGGTGTTGGTTTCGCACGATCGCGCCTTGCTGCGTGCCTGCTGCGACCGCCTGTTGCTGATCGACGGCGGGCGCGTTCGGCCTTTCGACGGCGATCTCGACGACTACCGCGACTGGCTGACGGAACAACGCGCTCAGCGCGAAGAAGAGATCACGGGCGGCACGGGGCGTGAGGCGCGGCGCGCGGATCGTGCCCAGGCCGAGGCCCAGCGGCAGGCCCTGCTTGCAGCGCGTCGGCCTCTCGTCAAGGAGATTGAGCAGATTGAAAAAAAGCTGGCTGGCTGGGCGGGTGAGAAAAAACTGATCGAAGCACGCCTTGCTGATCCCGCGTTTTACGGCGCGGGCAACGGCGGCGGCAGCGCGCAATTGCAGGAATTGCTCAAGCGCCAAGCCACCTTGCAGGGTTGGATCGAAGAAACCGAATGCCGCTGGATGGCGTTGTCGGAGCAGCTTGAAGGGTTAGAGCGGGAGAGGGGGTGACATGGGAGACCCATTGAAGCGAGATTCCATGCTGCGAAACATCCCAAAAGGCGTGTGGGTGCTCGGGTTGGTAAGCATGCTGATGGATATTTCCTCGGAGATGATCCACAGTCTTTTGCCGTTATTCATGGTCACAACCTTGGGGATGAGCGCCCTGGCGGTTGGCCTCATCGAAGGGCTTGCGGAATCCGTCGCGCTGATGATCAAGGTTTTTTCCGGCGTTTTAAGCGATTACATCGGGAAGCGCAAAGGGCTGACCGTGTTCGGCTATGCCTTGAGCGCGTTCAGCAAACCCTTTTTTGCCCTGACCACTCTGGGCAGCGTCGTGCTTGGAGCCAGACTCATGGACAGGGTCGGCAAAGGAATTCGCGGTGCTCCACGGGACGCCCTGGTGGCCGATTTGTCTCCACCGGAATTGCGGGGAGCTTCCTTCGGGCTGCGACAATCGCTGGACACGACCGGAGCCTTTTTGGGGCCTCTGATCGCAACGGGACTGATGTTGCTGCTGGCCAATGACTTCAGGATGGTCTTTTGGGCGGCGTTCATTCCGGCTCTGTTGGCTGTTCTTCTGTTGGTCGTCGGTCTGCGCGAACCGGACAGAAAGGAGGTGACGAAGCGAAGCAATCCCATCCGCCGGGAAAATCTCGCACGCATGGGCGTTGCGTACTGGTGGATTGTTGCCATTGGCGCGGCATTTTCGCTGGCCCGGTTCAGCGAGGCTTTTCTTGTGCTCAAGGCACAGATGAGCGGTGTGCCTCTGGCTCTTGTGCCTCTGGTCATGGTCGCCATGAATTTTATCTACAGCCTCTGTGCCTATCCTTTTGGAAAACTGTCCGACAGGATGAACCACAAGCGACTATTGGCGCTCAGTATCGTGGTTCTGTTGTGCGCCGACCTGATTCTTTCCGTCGACGGGCATTGGAGCGTGATGTTGGTGGGCGTGATCCTGTGGGGTGTGCATATGGGAATGAGCCAGGGGCTGCTGGCAACCATGGTTGCGGCAGTAGCTCCCGCAGAGTTGCGCGGGACGGCTTTCGGAGTTTTCAATCTCGCCAGTGGAGTCGCCGTGCTGTTCGCCTGTGTTGTTGCCGGAGGATTATGGGACGGCTTTGGAGCGGCATACACGTTTTACGCGGGAGCATGTTTTTGCGTGCTGACTCTTGTGTTGCTTCGTATGGCGCCGCGCGATGTTTCTTCCCTGTAGTATGCTTGCCCGTACCAATTTTTTTAGATGTCTCAAAAGGAGAAAAGGAATGTTTCGGATGGTGCGCTGGTGCCTGGGTTTCTTTGCAATAAGTTTTGCCCTGATGGTACATGCCCAGAATTTTGATGCAGTCAAACGCGCGGCGGAGCAGGGGAATGCGGCTGCCCAGAATAATCTTGGGGTGATGTACGCCAATGGTCGGGGTGTAGCACGGAACAATGCCGAGGCCGTGAAGTGGTAT
>JAITWP010000053.1 GCA_031285365.1 Azoarcus sp. | reverse complement strand
GGAGGACCATACGATGATGTCGACCTGCTCGCTGCTGACTTCGTCGCGCACTGCCGTGACCCGTGAGCCGCGCAGGCCGACACAGGTTCCGACCGGGTCGATGCGCTGATCGTTTGCCTTGACGGCAATCTTGGCGCGCAGCCCCGGATCGCGGGCGCAAGCCTTGATTTCGAGCAGGCCGTCCTCAATTTCGGGCACTTCCAGCTCGAAGAGCTTCATCAGGAATTCGGGCACGGTGCGCGACAGGATCAATTGCGGGCCGCGCACGCCCCGGTCGATCTTGAGCAGGTAAGCCTTGACCCGGTCGCCGGAGCGCAGGTTTTCGCGCGGGATTTGCTGGTCGCGCGGCAGTACCGCTTCCATGCGACCGACTTCGATGATCGCGTTGCCGCGCTCGACGCGCTTGATCGTGCCGGAGACGAGGAATTCTTCGCGCTCCAGAAAGTCGTTCAATACCTGTTCGCGTTCGGCGTCCCGAATTCTTTGCAGGATCACCTGTTTGGCGGCCTGCGCGCCGATGCGTCCGAAGTCGATGGGTTCGAGCGCCTCCTCGATGTATTCGTCCGATTCGATGTCCGGCTGGATCTCGCGTGCGTCGATGAGGCCCATTTCGGCTTCATCGTTGTTGACGTCTTCGTCCGGTTTGACCACCCAGCGCCGGAATGACTCGTAGTCGCCGGTTTCGCGGTCGATGGTGACGCGCACGTCGGCGCTGTCGTGGATGCGCTTTTTGGTTGCAGAGGCCAATGCCGATTCGAGAGCGGAGAACACGATGTCCTTTGCGACATTTTTCTCGCGCGCCAGGGCATCGACAAGCAACAGGATTTCGCGGCTCATGTCAGTGAAACCTCCGGGATCAGAATTTGGGAACCAGACGCGCTTTTTCGACATCGTCAAAGGCAACCTGGAGTTCCCCTTTCTCGGTGTCGACAATGACCGCGCCATCGCGCAGGCCCTTGAGCACGCCAGTGAAATTACGTTGGTTACCCACCGGAACACGGGTGCGCAACCGGATATCGGATTCGGCGAAACGTTCAAAATCAGCGGATCTGATGAGCGGGCGATCAAGTCCCGGCGAGGAAACCTCAAGCCGGTCAAAATCGATGTTTTCGACCTCAAACATTCGGGTGAGCTGATGGCTGATCGTCTCGCAGTCATCCACGGTCACGCCTCGCGCGATGTCGATGAACACGCGCAGGAGCCGCCCGCGCGGCGAGCCTTCGACCGTCACGAGCTCATACCCGAGTCCGGTGACGACCTGCTCGATCAGTTCAGTAAGTTTCTGCACCCTCACTCCGCAAATAAAAAATGGGCGAAACGCCCATCCCGTTAAATTTCACGCCGGAAAGACAGACCAAACTCGAAGCCTGCCAAAGCCTACCCATTATAGAGTAAAAATCGTGTATGGCAAAGTACGGATGCGATGGAGCCCGTGAAAAAGGAGTGCCTTCGCTCTGATCAGCGCACGATAACGATATCCCTGCGGACGGGCACGCGTGAGGCGGTTTGCGTCGGGGGCGGAGGATCGGCGACAGGGGGCTGTTCGGGAGCCGGAAGAGGTGCTGTGGTCTGTTGTGGCAAGACGGCGGGGGGCGGTTCGATTGCGGGCACGGGAGTCGCCGGTGGTGTAGGCGCGGGCGGCGGCGGAGGTGAGGGCGATAGGGCGGCCACCTGTACGGGCGTTTCTGATGGCGCCCACGTCCATTGCTTTTGCCAGGCGGTATTCACGAGATCCGGGTAGGTGGATTTGCCCCGGCTGCCGTTGTATCGGCCCAGAGCGAGAAAGAGATTGCCCTTTTCGAGGTCGAGGTAGTGGCGCAGGATGGTGCAGCCGTAGCGCAGGTTGGTACGCATGTGGAAAAGATTGTCTTCATGGTTGCCGATGGTTTTGACCCAGAACGGCATGACCTGCATGTAACCGCGTGCGCCGGCTTTCGAGACTGCGTATTTGCGAAACCGGCTTTCGACCTGGATGAGGCCGAGAACGAGTTGAGGGTCGAGTCCTGCCCGGGTGGCTTCATAGTGAATCGTTATCAGCAACTCCTTGCGTGCTTCCGGGGTTCGCAGCTCTTTGTAAGCATTCGGGTTGCGAAGGACGCGCTTTTCGAGTCGCTGCGACATTTCGGAGAGCCAGCGGTCACGGTCGGCGGAGTTGCCGATCGCGATGGTGGGCGGAGCGTCGCTCACCGCCGCGTGCAGGGCCGCGCGCACGCTGGCGGCCAGACGCTCTTCCTTCTGGTTGCCTGCCTGTGTTGGCGAGGTGACCAATAACGCGCAGAGACCGAACAGAAGCCAGTATTTCATGGCTTGCGTGATGCGCGGGCGCGGCGCAGGAGATCGACGAGATATTCGGCCGCCTCGCAAGGAGCAAGTTTCACCTGCTCGCTTTCCTGGCGGGACTGGACTTCGACGATGCCTTCTTTCAGCCCGCGCTCACCGACGGTCAGCCGGAACGGAACGCCGATGAGTTCCCAATCGGCGAACATCACGCCGGGGCGTTCGTCGCGGTCGTCGAGAATGGCATCGACGCCTGCCGCGCACAGCGCCTCGTAAAGCCGCGTGGCTTCGAGGCGCACGGCCTCCGATTTGCCCCATCCGACGGCGCAGACGACGGCTTCAAACGGCGCAATGGCGGCGGGCCAGAGGATGCCGCGCGCGTCGTTGTTCTGTTCGATGGCTGCACCCAGGATGCGGGTGACGCCGATGCCGTAGCAGCCCATCTCGAAGAAACGGGGTTTGCCGTCAACGTCGAGAAAGGTGGCGTTCATGGCGCGAGAGTATTTGTCGCCAAGATAGAAGACGTGCCCGACTTCGATGCCCCGGTCGATGGCAAGCACGCCCTTGCCGTCGGGCGAGGGGTCGCCGACGACGGCATTGCGGATGTCGGCGACGATTTCGGGTTCGGGCAAATCGCGCCCCCAGTTCACGCCGGTGATGTGATGATCCTCGGCGTTTGCACCACAGATGAAATCGGACATATTGGCAACGGTGCGGTCGGCAACGATGCGCACGGGTTTCAGGGGGGCAATGGGGCCGAGATAACCGGGCTTGCAACCGAAGTGCTCGATGATTTCAGTCTCGGTCGCAAAGCGAAAACCGGCCTTGAGACCGTCGATCTTGCTTGCCTTGAGCTCGTTGAGATCGTGGTCGCCCCGGACGAGCAGTAACCAGAGAGTCGTGGCGGCGATGTGCCCGGCCTCATCGAGCTCATCGCTGGCGAGCACGAGCGATTTGACGGTGGTGGTGACCGGCACGCCGAGGAAGTCGGCTACCTCGCTGCAAGCCTCTCTGCCGGGGGTGGCGGTTTTGATGAGCGGGGCGGTGGCGTTGGCGCGCGCCGCAATGAGCGGCAGGGCTTCGGCCAGTTCGATGTTGGCGGCGTAGTCCGAATCCGGGCAATAAACGAGGGCATCCTCGCCAGTGTCGGCGATGACCTGGAATTCGTGCGAACGGTCGCCGCCGATTGCGCCGGTGTCGGCGGCAACTGCGCGATAGACAAGGCCGATGCGGTCAAAAATGTTTCGATAGGCCGCGTACATCG
>JAITWP010000133.1 GCA_031285365.1 Azoarcus sp. | reverse complement strand
CATGGGGCTGGGCGGCTTCCCGGCCAGCGACCGCCTGTACCTCGGAATGCCGGGTATGCACGGAACCTATGAGGCCAACATGGCGATGCACTACAGCGACGTGCTGCTCGCCATCGGCGCGCGGTTCGATGATCGCGTCGTCGGCAACGTCGATCATTTCGCTTCCGAAGAGCGCAAGATCATCCACATCGACATCGACCCCGCTTCCATCTCCAAGCGGGTGAAAGTTGACGTTCCCATCGTCGGAAACGTCAGGGACGTTCTCGAACAGCTCACCCGTCAGCTTGAATCGGGCCCTCCCCCCCAACACCCTGCCGAATGGTGGACGCAGGTTGAGGAATGGCGCGCGCGCCAGTGCCTGGACTACAACCTTTCCGATAAAGCCATCAAGCCGCAGTTCGTCATCCAGAAACTATGGGAAGTGACCCACGGCAAAGCGTTTGTCACTTCCGACGTCGGCCAGCACCAGATGTGGACGGCGCAGTACTACCGCTTCGACCAGCCCCGGCACTGGCTCAACTCCGGCGGACTGGGCACGATGGGTGTGGGCCTGCCCTACGCAATGGGCGCGCAACTTGCCCACCCTGACGCTCAAGTGGTCTGCGTTTCCAGCGAAGGCTCCATCCAGATGAACATCCAGGAGCTCTCCACCTGCCGCCAGTTCCGCCTGCCCATCAAGATCTGCCTGCTCAACAACCGTTACCTCGGCATGGTTCGGCAATGGCAGCAGATGTTCCACGGCCAGCGTTATTCCGGCTCCTACATGGACTCCCTGCCCGACTTCGTGAAGCTGGCTCAGTCCTACGGTCATGTCGGCATTCGCGTCGACAACCCTGCCGATGTGGAAGGCGCGCTACGCGAGGCGTTTACCACCCACAAGAACGAGCTCGTCTTTCTCGATTTCCAGATCGACCGTTCCGAAAACGTCTATCCGATGATCCCGGGCGGCAAAGGACTCACCGAAATGGTTCTTCGTCCCGAAGACGCCTGAGCCACCCATAATCTTTCGCTGAAGCTCAAAAAACCAGGAGCGCAACCCATGCGTCACGTCATTTCCCTGCTGATGGAAAACGAATCCGGAGCCCTGTCCAGAGTGGCGGGGCTGTTTTCTGCGCGCGGCTACAACATCGAATCGCTCACCGTCGCCCCCACCGAAGACGCTTCCATGTCCCGGATGACGCTGGTCACCTCCGGCTCGGACGACATCATCGAGCAGATCACCAAGCAACTGAACAAGCTCGTCGATATCATCAAGGTCATCGACCTCTACGAATTCCCTCACATCGAACGCGAACTGCTGCTCGTCAAGGTTCGCGCCACCGGCGCGGCGCGCGAAGAGATGAAACGCATGACAGACATCTTCCGCGCCCGCATCATCGACGTCACGGACTCCTCCTACGTCATCGAACTCACCGGCAGCCAGCAAAAACTGGACGCCTTCATTGCCGCCATCGACCCCGTGCTGCTCATGGAATCCGTGCGCTCGGGCGCGTGCGGCCTCGGGCGCGGCGAGCGCGTGCTCAAACTCTGACCTCCGGCTATAATTAGCGGTTTTTCCGCACCACACACCACAAGAAGGACAAGACATGAAAGTCTATTACGACAAGGATGCCGACCTCTCCCTCATCAAAGGCAAGAAGGTAGCCATCGTCGGTTACGGCTCCCAGGGCCACGCCCACGCCCAGAACCTGAACGATTCCGGAGTCGACATCACCGTCGGCGTGCGCAAGGATCTCGACAACTCTTGGGAAAAGGCCGAAGCCGCCGGGTTGAAAGTCAAGGAAATCGCCGATGCCGTCAAGGAAGCCGACGTCGTGATGATCCTCCTGCCCGACGAGCTCACCGCGCAGGTCTACAAGGCCGACATCGAAGCCAACCTCAAACAGGGCGCAACAATCGCCTTTGCCCACGGCTTCAACATCCACTACAACCAGATCACCCCGCGCGCCGACCTCGACGTCATCATGATCGCCCCCAAGGGCCCCGGCCACACCGTCCGTTCCGAATACCTCAAGGGCGGCGGCGTTCCCGCGCTGATTGCCGTCTTCCAGGACAAATCCGGCAAGGCGCGCGACCTCGCCCTCTCCTACGCTGCGGCCAACGGCGGCACCAAAGGCGGCGTCATCGAGACCACCTTCCGCGAAGAGACCGAAACCGACCTCTTCGGCGAACAGGCCGTACTGTGCGGCGGTTGCGTCGAGCTCATGAAAATGGGTTTCGAGACCCTCGTCGAAGCTGGCTACGCCCCGGAAATGGCCTACTTTGAATGCCTGCACGAGATGAAGCTCATCGTGGATCTCATCTACGAAGGCGGCATTGCCAACATGAACTACTCCATTTCCAACAATGCCGAATACGGCGAATACGTCATTGGCCCGAAGGTCATCAACGAGACCTCGCGCGCAGCCATGAAGGAAGCCCTGAAGCGCATCCAGAACGGCGACTACGCCAAGGACTTCATCCTCGAAGGTCGCACCGGCTACCCCGCCATGACCGCCCGCCGCCGCCTCAACGCCGAGCACCTCGTCGAAAAAGTCGGCGGTCAGTTGCGCGACATGATGCCGTGGATCAAGAAAAACAAGCTGGTCGACCAGTCCAAGAACTGAGGAGCACGCAGTCGAACCCCGGTGAAAAACCGGGGTTCAC
Source organism: Azoarcus sp. (assembly GCA_031285365.1). Lineage (GTDB taxonomy): Bacteria > Pseudomonadota > Gammaproteobacteria > Burkholderiales > Rhodocyclaceae > WRNU01. Next base: position 92 of record JAITWP010000133.1, on the reverse strand, counting down.
AAAACACGAACACCTGTTAGAATGCCCGTCCTTTGGGCCGATAGCTCAGCTGGGAGAGCGCTGCGTTCGCAATGCAGAGGTCGAGGGTTCGA
>JAITWP010000333.1 GCA_031285365.1 Azoarcus sp. | reverse complement strand
CCTGCGAAACCCACGAAAGCGCCTGCGAAATCGGCGCCCCCCGACCACCACTGAGCTGCCGGAGCCCCTGCCGCGTTAAAGATGAGACCATTCCCCGGTGGAATGCCACAAGGATTCCCGGCGGCTTCGCGCATCGAGTGACCCATGAGTTGCACGGCGACCCGAGCGTTTTCCTGGATGCGAGCGAGGTCGTCCGTTTGGCGGTGGGTCTCGCTGTTGGCAACGAAAATTCCCAGAACACCACCGACGACGATCAACCCCAGCAGCATGGCAATCATCAGTTCGATGAGGGTCATGCCACGCTGAATGAGAGGGGCAGGACGCGCGGAGCTGCGGTTCATAGGCGACTCCGTGTTGCAACGACCTGCGCCTGGTTTCCGCCCAGGGAGCGGCTGTTGTTCCATTGGACCGAAGCCGTGCAGTCATTCGCATTGCACACGATCCTGCCGCAGGCGTTGCCATCGTTTGCGCCGCCGTTCAGGTTGTCCCGGATATCCTGAAGCCAGCGGTTGATGTCATTGCTGACCAAGTTGTCGGGGGCCGCGCTGACCCCACAAATGAAACCGCCCGTCACGTAGCCCGGGCGAACGACAAATCTGCCGGGATCGGCAGGATCGGGCACCATGCTGGCACGCATGGCATCGAGAATGGAGTGCGTGAGGAAAACGGCGGTACTTTGTTCGAGCGCGCCCTGATTGTTGCGCAGCGCCCCGGCCTGCATCGCGGCGATGCCGAGGACGCCGAAGGCGAGCACGAAAACGGCAACGAGAACTTCGATCAGACTGGCGCCAGTCTGACGGGAGTGCGTTCCGGATGGTTGGGGCGAATGCGTATCAATCATGGCCCTGTGTCTGCAATGGGGCTGTTTTGCAACTCCGATTCTGTTTGATCCGGAATTGGGGAGGAACGACCTATGTCACACCGACAGGGGAGGGCCGCCCGTGTGGCCGGTAATCCGTCACGCGAGCGGGGAGGTGCGGCGGAAAAGTTTGAACGGGCAGAAACAATCGGCACTCTTGAAGTCGGACGATTCCGCCCCACATAGCGGGTATCGAACATTCGTCTGACAGGCCTTTACCGGCTTTCTCACAGGATTTTTCATCATGCGCCTCGACAAATTCACGACCCGGTTCCAGCAGGCGCTTGCCGACGCGCAAAGCCTGGCGGTTGGCAACGACCAGCAGTTCATCGAACCCCAGCACCTGTTGCTGGCCCTGCTCGGACAGGAGGACGGCAGCACGACCTCGCTGCTGCAACGCGCGGGGGTCAACGTGCAACCCCTGAGGGCGGCGCTTACCCGTGCGCTCGAAAAACTGCCGAAAGTTGAAGGGCACGGCGGCAACGTGACCGTGGGGCGCGACCTCGCCGGCCTGCTCAACCTCACCGACCGCGAGGCGCAGAAGCGCGGTGACCAGTTCATTGCCAGCGAAATGTTCCTGCTCGCGCTCGTTGATGACAAAGGCGAGTCCGGGCGTCTGCTGCGCGAACACGGCCTGAACCGCAAGGCTTTGGAAGCGGCCATCGATGCCGTTCGCGGCGGCGCGGCGGTCGACAGCCAGGAAGGCGAGGGGCAGCGCGAGGCGCTGTCGAAATACTGCATGGATCTCACCGAACGCGCGCGCGCGGGCAAGCTCGATCCCGTGATCGGCCGCGACGATGAAATCCGCCGCGCCATCCAGATTCTCCAGCGCCGCTCCAAGAACAATCCCGTGCTGATCGGCGAACCCGGTGTCGGCAAGACGGCCATTGTGGAAGGTCTGGCGCAACGCATCGTCAACGAGGAAATACCCGAAACGCTCAAGGGAAAGCGGGTGCTTTCGCTCGACATGGCGGCGCTGCTCGCCGGGGCCAAATACCGGGGCGAATTTGAGGAACGTCTCAAGACGGTGTTGAAGGAAATCGCCCGTGAAGAGGGGCGCATCATCCTCTTCATCGACGAGTTGCACACGATGGTGGGCGCGGGCAAGGCCGAAGGCGCAATCGACGCCGGAAACATGCTCAAACCGGCGCTGGCGCGAGGCGACCTGCACTGCATCGGCGCAACCACGCTGGACGAGTACCGCAAATACATCGAAAAGGACGCGGCACTGGAACGCCGTTTCCAGAAGGTGCTGATCGAAGAGCCGACGGTGGAAGCGACCATCGCCATCCTGCGCGGCTTGCAGGAGAAATACGAAATTCACCACGGGGTGGAAATCACCGACCCGGCCATCGTTGCGGCCTCCGAGCTCTCGCACCGCTACATCACCGACCGCTTCCTGCCCGACAAAGCCATTGATCTCATCGACGAGGCGGCGGCGCGGATCAAGATGGAAATCGACTCCAAGCCCGAAGTCATGGACAAGCTCGACCGCCGTCTGATCCAGCTCAAGATCGAACGGGAAGCGATCAAGAAGGAAAAGGACGAAGCCTCGCAGAAGCGTCTTTCCCTGATCGAAGCGGAAATTACCCGGCTGGAGAAGGAATATTCCGACCTCGAAGAAGTCTGGAAGGCCGAAAAAGCCCAGTTGCACGGTGCCAGGCACATCAAGGAAGAGATCGATCATCTCAGGGTGCGCATGGCCGAATTCCAACGCAAGGGCCAGTTCGACAAGCTGGCCGAACTGCAATATGGCGAACTGCCCAAGCTCGAAGCACAGTTGAAAGCCGCTGAGAAGGCGGACGGGGCGGGCAATGAGGCATCGAAACAGAACCGGCTGCTGCGCACCCAGGTGGGCGCGGAAGAACTCGCCGAAGTCGTCAGCCGCGCCACCGGCATTCCGGTTTCCAAGATGATGCAGGGCGAGCGGGAAAAGCTGCTCAAGATGGAAGAGCGCCTGCACGAGCGCGTCGTCGGGCAGGACGAAGCCGTGCGGCTCGTCTCGGACGCCATCCGCCGCTCACGCGCCGGACTTTCCGACGAAAACCGACCCTACGGCTCTTTCCTTTTCCTTGGTCCCACCGGAGTGGGCAAGACAGAACTCTGCAAGGCGCTGGCGGCTTTCCTTTTCGATTCCGGTGAGCACCTGATTCGAATCGACATGAGCGAATTCATGGAAAAGCACTCCGTC
>JAITWP010000271.1 GCA_031285365.1 Azoarcus sp. | reverse complement strand
GCCAAGCACGAAATCCTCGTTTGTGGCCGGATTGTGGATGTCGACCGTCCAGGAGAGCGTGCCGTCGGTTCCGGTTCGGGGTTCTTCCAGGCTGAACAGCGTGTCGAGCACCGGGGTTGGGCTGGCGTGGGAAAACGCGCCGAGTTGTTCGCAACGGTAGTGCACGACCTGGGCGAAGGCGGCCACCACGCCGGGGACGAGTTTTTTCTCGCCATGAGGCGGGAAGGGCAGTTCAAAGGATTTTTCGCCCACGGTGCGGGCCAGGGTGTCGAGCTTGAGCTTGAGCCAGGCGTGGTCGTTGGCGCGCATGTCCATCGACAGCGTCTTGGCAACCGCCCCCAGGCCGCGTGGTTGATCGGCCCCGTTGACCCAGACCTCGAACGGAAACTTGCCGTTGAACATGTCGAGCGCCACATCGACCTCTCCGACAAAGAGGGCGAAACCGCCGGAGGGCGCGTCGATCATGTACGTCCAGGCCATGTTGCCGCCGGGCAGCACGGGACGACCCGGCCAGCGCAGGCTGGCGAGCACCGGGGCGGGCAGGCTCTTGATCGAAAGTCGACGGTTGGCATCCGGAATGTCCACGTCCTGCGGTTTTTTGCTGGCGGGCGAGACGGACAGCACCGGGGTAAGCACGCTGTTGGGCCGATAGGTGGCCAGCCCCTTGAGGCCGGATTTCCATGCCGAGAGATAGAGGTCTTCAAAATCCGAATACGGATAGTCTTCCGGAACGTTGACCGTCTTGGAGATGGACGTGTCGACGTAGGGCGCGACGGCGGCTACCATGTCCTTGTGGGCGGCCGCCGAGATTTCCAGCGCGGTGACGAACCACGACGGCAGGTTATTGACGTCGCCGCCCAGGTGCCGGTAGAGCCGCCAGGCGTAGTCTTCCACGCTGTGTTCCTTGAAATCGCCGTCGATCGTGCGCTTTCTGCGCGTGTAGGTGTAGGAGAACGGTGGCTCGATCCCGTTGGAGGCGTTATCCGCAAATGCGAGGCTGATCGTGCCGGTGGGCGCGATGGACAGCAGGTGCGAATTGCGGATGCCGTGCTTGCGGATGCGCTCTTTCAGTGCACCGGGCAGACGCGACGCGAAATTGTTGCTGGAAAGGTACAGGTCTGCGTTGAAGAGCGGGAACGATCCGCGTTCGCGAGCCAGTTCCACCGAGGCGGCGTAGGCGCGGTCGCGCAGGTATTCTGCAATCTGGCGAGCCTGCTCGCGCGCTTCCTCCGTGTCGTAACGCTTGCACAGCATGATGAGGGCGTCGCCCAGCCCGGTGAAGCCCAGACCGATCCGGCGTTTGGAGCGAGCTTCTTCCTGTTGCTGTTCCAGCGGCCAGTGCGTGCTGTCGAGCACATTGTCGAGCATACGGATGGCGACATCGACGACCTTGCCGAACCCGTCGAAATCGAAAGTGGCCTGATCGGAGAATGGTTTCTGGATGAACAGCGTCAGGTTGATCGAACCCAGGCAGCAGCAGCCATACGGCGGCAACGGTTGTTCGGCGCAAGGGTTGGTCGCCTCGATGGTTTCGCAATAATTGAGGTTGTTGTCCTGGTTCATGCGATCCAGGAAAAGGATGCCGGGTTCGGCGTGGTCATAAGTGGAGCGCATGATCTGCGTCCACAGGTCGCGGGCTTCGACCTTGCGATAGACCCATGTTCCCTCGTCGAGCGGGTAGGCGCCTGCAGCCTTGACCTCCTCGGCGGGTTCGGCCTTGTGGATGAGTTCGACCATCTCGCCCGCTTCCACTGCGCGCATGAAGGCATCGGTGACACCGACGGAGATATTGAAATTCGCCAGATCTCCCTTGTCCTTGGCGTGGATGAATTCTTCTATATCGGGATGGTCGCAGCGCAACACCCCCATCTGTGCGCCGCGTCGCGCGCCAGCGGATTCCACCGTCTCGCATGAGCGGTCGAACACCCGCATGTACGACACCGGACCCGAGGCGCTGGAAGCAGTCCCCTTCACCATCGCCCCCTTGGGGCGGATCGAGGAAAAATCGTAGCCCACGCCGCCGCCGCGCCGCATGGTTTCCGCCGCCTGTGCCAGCGCGGTATAGATACCAGGCCGTCCGTCGACGGATTCGGTGACGGAATCGCCCACCGGTTGCACGAAACAATTGATGAGAGTGGCCGAAAGGGTGGTGCCTGCCGCGCTGTTGATCCGCCCTGCGGGGACGAAACCGTTCTCCTGCGCTTCCAGAAAACGCGCTTCCCAGAGCGCGCGCTTATCCTCGGCTTCGACCGCAGCCAGTGCCCGCGCCACGCGCTGGCGCACCTCATGCACGGTTTTTTCGTCCCCTTTCGCGTACTTCTCGACCAGGACTTCGGCAGAAATTTCCTGCGTAGACAAGCTTTCGGCCGCAGGTTTGAGAGTGGTCTGGGATGTCGTGCTCATGGCGTCCTCGGTCTTCCTGATGACTATGCGGGCAAGGCACAGAGCATAGCGCCATGTTACGAAATTTGCAAAATTATGATTTTTATAAAAAACAAACAGTTACGATTTTTTGTTGTGTGTCAAGTGAAATATTTGTACTAGATGTAGTAGGTGTGAACTGTGTTTGCTTGTTGTCTGGGATGCGAAGACGGGCGGTGGAACTTGTCACTGAAGCAGTTCACCTCGCGGCAACTGTGCGGCGCCAACGTCAAAAGTCAGGAAACGGT
>JAITWP010000242.1 GCA_031285365.1 Azoarcus sp. | reverse complement strand
TGATCCTGCCCGCCAACTGGGCGGCTCACCGTCCCGGGGCACTGGAAGAACTCGATACCGCCATCAGGTTGTCACAGAACGCTGTCTGGCTGGAACGAATTGCCCCGACAGCCTGGATGAAGGCACTGGAACCCAAGGATGCACAGGAAATCGGAACGCTGAAAGAGATCGATGCGGCCTGGTCGCGCTGGCTCTCCGTCATCGGCGCGACGGAACACACCATCGAACAATGGCTGGCGGGTCGCTCCTGGCTGGACACCTGGGACGAATCCATGTCTCGCTGGGAAAATGATCTGGCTGGCACCGGGCTCTTGCAACTGCATCGCCATGCCTTGCTGCGCAAGGAACTTCGGGCCATCGAGCGGGCAGGGGGCATCGATTTTGCGAACAAACTGGCGCACCGAGCCTTCCCCCTGGCGGAGGCCGAAACGGTCATGCGCCGCGGCCTGGCCCTGGCTTCGCTGCACGAGCGTTTCGCGGCCTGCGACATGAAAAACTTCAGCGATGATGCGCAGAACAAGCTGGTTTCCGCCTTTCTGGAAAACGTGCGCGAAGCGCGTAAATTCGCCATACAGGCGGGCCCCGCCCGGCTGCTCGCACGGCGGCCTTTCCGCACGAACAGCATCCTTGGCGAAGTCACCGCTCTCGTGCGCCAGATCGAGCGTAAACGCGCCGGTATGGGACTGAGGGAAATTTCTGCCCGCTATCCCGAAGCCTTGTTGACCTTTGCCCCGGCTTTCCTGATGAGTCCCGGCTCAGTCGCACACATCCTCGATGCCGGATCGCTGAAATTCGACATGGTGATTTTCGACGAAGCCTCCCGGATACGAACAGCCGAAGCGATTGGTGCGATGGGACGAGGCAAGAGTGTCGTGATTGTTGGCGACACAAAACAGTTGCCTCCTGCCAACACGGTGGAAACTGCTCCACGTCCCAAGTCTGCGGCGGATTCCGGAGAAGAGAGCATCCTGGGCGCAGCGCTGGATTCCTGCCTGCCACGACTGCGGTTGAAGTGGCACTACCGCAGTGAAAACGAAGAACTCATCGCATTCCCGAATGTCCGGTACTACGGCGGGGAACTTGCCGTCCTGCCGTCCGCGCGGCGCGATGTCCACACGGGTATCACCTTGCGGCGTATCAATGGCAAATTCCTGCGCGGCGTGGATAAAACCAATCCGATCGAAGCGCGCGCACTGGTCGATGAACTGATTGCCCGGCTTCGTGATCCAGCCAGACGGGACGAATCGTTAGGCGTACTGTGCCTCAACGTCCCGCAACGCGACCTGATTCTGGATATGCTGGAAGGGGCCGGTGAGTCCCTGGTACGTGACGCCTTTGCGGCTCCAACCGGCCGAAGGCTCTTCGTGAAGAGTTTTGAACATGCGCAAGGCGAGGAGCGTGACGTCATTCTGGTTTCGCTCGTACTTTCGCCCGATCCGGCCACAGGGGCATTGCCTCCAGACTGCGGACCGTTGGGTTCTAAGGGAGGTGAACAGTTGCTGAACGTTGCCGTCACCCGTGCCCGCAAGCAGATGAGGCTCCTGAGTTCGTTCGGTCCGGAGCACATTGATCCCATGCCCGTGATACCAGCCGGGATAAAGGATTTGAGAGACTACCTGATGTTTGCAGCCAGCCCTGGCGAGGCCATGCCGGAAGCGCCCCTTCAGGGGCGGGAGCATGGCATTCTGGTTCAGCAGCTTGCGGAAGCCCTGCAAGAGCGCGGCTACGTTACGCAAATTAACGTGGGCCACTCAGCCTTCCGGGTCGATCTTGCCGTGAAGAAACCCTGCGAAAAAGGCTGGCGCCTAGCCATCATGCTCGACGGCCCGGAGTGGAAATCCCAACTGGCGGTAATGGATCGGGATGGTGTGCCATTCCTGTTGCGGGACGCCATGCATTGGCCCGCCGTTGCACGGGTCTGGTTACCGTCCTGGCTGCGGGATCGGCAGGAGCAACTGACAAAGCTCGTCGAGCAGATCGAGTCGGCGCCGAGCAACCACAGGGTGGCAAGAGTTTCCAACAGCTAGGACAGCTTTGATCCAGAAACGCAGGGGCGAATAGTTGTTCGCCCCTGTTGTGCGTTTAAAAACGGTTGAACGACGGCCTCAACCGCTCTTGATCATCGTCCCGACCCCGTGATCGGTGAGAACTTCCAGCAATAGGCAGTGTTCCACCCGCCCGTCGATGATGTGCACCGACTTCACACCGTTGCGCGCAGCGTCGAGCGCAGAGGAAATCTTGGGCAGCATGCCGCCGGAGAGCGTACCGTCGGCCACCATGTCGTCAACATCACGCGGCGTAATGCCCGTGAGAAGTTGACCTGACTTGTCGAGCACGCCGGGGGTATTGGTGAGGAGCACCAGTTTTTCGGCTTTGAGCACTTCGGCGAGCTTGCCCGCCACCACGTCGGCGTTGATGTTGTACGTCTCGCCCGCCTCACCGGCTCCGATGGGCGCGATGACCGGGATGAAATCGCCCTGTTTGAGCAGCGCAATCGGGCTGGGGTCGATCTGGGTGATTTCGCCTACCTGGCCGATGTCGATCACGTCCCCTTGGGGCGCGTCCTTTTTCTGGATCAGCAATTTCCGGGCGCGAATGAAGTTCGCGTCCTTGCCGGTAAGACCAATGGCCTTGCCGCCGTTCTGGTTAATGAGATTGACGATTTCCTTGTTGACCTGGCCGCCGAGAACCATTTCGACGACTTCCAACTACTCGGAGTCGGTTAAACGCATCCCTTGCACGAATTCGCCCTTCTTGCCGACCCTTGAGAGCAGGTTCTCGATCTGCGGCCCTCCGCCGTGCACCACGACCGGATTGAGTCCGACGAGCTTGAGAAGGACGACATCGCGGGCGAAACACTCCTTGAGATGCGGGTCGGTCATCGCATTACCGCCATATTTGATGACGATGGTCTTTTCCGAAAAACGACGGATGTAGGGCAGGGCTTCGGCAAGGATTTCGGCTTTCAGCGCGGGGGTGGCGGCGGAAGACTGGACGGACATGGGGGACTCTGGGCAGTGGCTGGGTTCAAGAATCGTGATTGTCGCATATCTGATTTGTGCGGATATTCGGCGAGTGCGTTAACATCGCAGCTTTGCTGGAGAAACTATTCATGCGCATATTGATGGTCGCCGCGACAGCGTGCGTTCTGATTTTGTCAGCCTGTGGCATCAAG
>JAITWP010000117.1 GCA_031285365.1 Azoarcus sp. | reverse complement strand
GCTCGAAACTCTGATCGTATCCACAAAGTTGTTCGACTTGATATCCTGGATTACCGTTTCCGACTTGAAAATGGCAAAACCATCCCATTTGCTCAGTGGAAGAACGATATAGGCGCCGTTTGGTGACCAGACATCTTCAAAAAAGAAATCGGCAGCTTGCTGTGTGTCAGTCTCCGGGAGATAGGTTACGGATTGGCTAGTTTTTTCGTCTTTGAGCACAATATACTCAATGGCTACCATCCGCACTCCTATGCCGTAGTCACTCCCGTAAAACAGCGCTGATATTCCAACCAACGTGTTTTTCTTTTCAGACAATAAGTGGGTTGTTCTTTTCGACAACACAGCGGCGATTTCCCCTTCTGAAGCGGTTTCCGCCCACTTTGCACATTCTGAAGCGGTTTTCGGGTCTAAATCGGCCACGTACTTGGCGCATACGGCATCTGTTTCGGGTGTATCGCATGCAACAAGGGATAGGCCCGAAAAGGTGGCTGCAAGGACGATCAGCAATGTTTTCATGTACTTCATCGCAGACCTGCCTTGATTTCAGCGACAGGTCGGGAGATGAAGTTGGAGTCGGGCGGCGTCACCACAATACCGGAGAGCCACTGATAATCGAAAAAATCGGATTTTTCATATAGATTACCCGATGACCCTATTTCAGAATAGTGCACTTCCCAGACTTTGCCATCTGACAACAGAAAGGTGTGCATGCCACCTTTGCAGATGCCAACACAGAATTTCACATTCTTCAAACGCTCGAATGCGCGCTGATTTACAATATCCACGGTTGGTGTTGGTGCGATTAATGCTCTCCTGCCATCGGGATACTTTCTTGTTTTTGTCTTGTTGTATCCGACAACCATTCCGCTCAAGGGGACACCATAATATTGCCCCGTCTCGTGTGCTAACCTGAAACTATGTTTATGCTCCGAGCGCGGATTTCCCTGAGTCATATCCCTTGGATTATGGACATCGGGGTTCCAATAATGAGCCTTCCAGTCTTGCCGATGAACCAGGAATTTCGACAAATCCATGCCCATTCGAGGCATTTTATTCAACTCTTTTGCAATGTTTTCTTTGCCAAGTTTGTTGTAACCATACATCAGGACGTTAAAGACAAAAATGATGCAATCCGTGGTTTTCAGATTCTTCAAAGCATCGGTATTTCCGTAAGTCTCCTTATACCACTTCACATAGTCGGAGCCTACCTGGTTCGTCTGATTACTGAGGAAATTTTCCATGGCATCAACGCAATGGTTACTAAACTTTTTGGGAATGACTGGAGGGCTCATGAGCTGTTTCCTGAAGTAAGGCATCAACCGTGAAGTAGAGACAGTTTTCCTGTCGGTTTTTGTCAGCAGTATTGGTTGATGACAACATTACTTTATCATAAAACGAGGAGATGGAATTTTTCCCTCAGTTGCGTGAAATCGCCCGGGCTGTAGCCAGGGCCACGGCTTCCGCGCCCAGTGCTCCGAGCAAGCTGTCGGTCCAGTTGCCTGCTTCGGCAGGCAAGGGTCGTTTGGAAGCCAGGGCAAAAACGATATCGCCATCATGAGCCAGATGTGCGGGCTGTATGCTGCGAGCAAGCCCGGTTCCCGCCATACGAGCCAGGCGCGTGGCTCGAACTTTGTCCAGAGGCGCGTTGGTCGCAACCAATGTGAGCACGGTGTTGCTCTGGGAGATGTCTTCGTTGGTCAGGGCCGCGAGTATGGCTTCCCGCCCAAAGGGACGGCCCGCGTCATCCCGCCCGCCCGCCAGAAATGCCCCGCTTGCGGGGTCGTGGACATTGCCCAGGGCGTTGACCACCACCAGGGCGGCTACCCGGATACCCTTCCATTCCAACAGCGCGCAGCCCAGACCGGATTTCTCCGTATGGTTCGACTCACAGCCCGTACCGAACAGGCGGCCGCAGCGAGCGCCTGTGCCCGCGCCGACCGCGCCTTCAGGCAAAGGGGCGTCGTTCGCGGTCATGGCGGCCGCATAGCCCATATCGGCATCGGGCAGGCTTCCGGGCTTGCGGTTCGTGTCCAGATCATAGATTACGGCGCCCGACACAATGGGAACGGTGGCATGAGGCGCGGCAAAACCTATACCGCGCTCGCGCAGAAAACGCACGACCCCGTCCGCCGCAGCCAGCCCGAAACTGCTGCCTCCGGCGAACAGTATTCCGTGTACGGCATCCACGGTCGATTCGGGCCGTAGCAGTTCCGTTTCCCGGGAACCCGGCGCAAACCCGGGCAATGCAATGCCCGGAGTAAAACCTTCAGGGCAGAGGATGACCGTACATCCTGTGCGGTTTTCCTGATCGGTGGCATGGCCCGCCAGCAGACCGGGGATGCCGGTGATGGTTCGGTTTTCCAAGAGGGACTCCATCAAAAGAACCATTCGAGGGTAAAAATGCTATCACTGTGCGGCCTTCTTCCCTACCCCTCTCCCGCAGGCGGGAGAGGGGAATTTTTCGACTTCATACAGGAACATGTATTATTTATTCCATTCACCCCATTCGAGGATTTCGTCATGAGCAAACTGTTCGATTCCGTTCACGTCGGTCGTTATACCCTGCAAAACCGCCTGGTCATGGCGCCGATGGTCCGTTCGCGCGCCCAGTTCGACGGCACGCCGGACGAGTTGGCCGCCGAGTATTACTCCCAGCGCGCCAGCGTCGGGCTGATCATCGCCGAAGGCACCCAACCTTCGGATGACGGTCAGGGCTATCTGGGTACGTCGGGCATCTACACTGACGCGCACGTCGTTGGCTGGAAGAAGGTTGCCGACGCCGTGCATGCCAGGGGCGGCCACATCTTCATCCAGCTCATGCACACCGGGCGCAGATCCCACCCGGACAACACGCCGCACCATCGTCAGAGCGTTGCGCCTTCGGCCATTGCAGCGGAAACGAAGGTCTTTACGCCCAAGGGAGAGCAGAACACTCCCGAGCCGCGCGCCCTGAGCACCGAGGAAGTGCGCCAGACCGTTCAGGATTACCGCAACGCGGCCCGCCGTGCCATCGAGGCCGGTGCCGATGGCGTCGAAATCCACGGGGCGAATGGCTATCTGGTTCATCAGTTTTTCGCGCCGAGCGCCAACACGCGAACCGACGAATACGGTGGTTCAATCGAAAACCGTGCCCGCTTCGCCATCGAGGTCGCCACCGCGATTGCCGACGAAATCGGCGCGGATCGCACGGGCATCCGTCTGTCGCCCGGCACGCCGCTGCCCGATATCGACGAAGGCGTCGACGGGCCGGATATGTTCCGCTATCTCGTCACCGAACTCGACAAACTGGGGCTGGCCTACGTGCACATCATGCATCACGGCAACGATACGCTGCTGGCCGACATTCGCAACCTCTGGAAGCGCGCGCTGATCCTGAACCGTCCGGGCCGTCCGCGCGAGCAGATCGGGATGGACGTGGCCTCAGGGCTGGCCGATCTGGAATCCTATGGACAGATGGTGCTGGCGAATCCGGATTTCGTCGAACGGCTCAAAGTCAATGCACCGATGAACGCTCCAGACTACAGCACCTACTTTGGTGGCGGAGCGCGTGGGTATACCGACTATCCTGCCTTGAACGAAGTCGAGAGGGGGTGAGGAGGGCGGTTGGCGCGAAGGTTGCGATCACGCCTCCTCTGCCTATTGCATCCAAGCTGGAATGTCGCGCTGACCGTGTAGTACGCGCCAGACGTCGATGTGGTCAGCGTGCTCAATGTAGAAGACGAGATAGGGGTAGCGCGTCAACGACCAAAAGCGCAATCCAGGTAAGTTAAGTTCATGGGCATAGCGGGGTGATCCGGTAGCGGGATGGCGGCCAATGTGAGTGTAGGCTTTCTCCAAAGCGTCAATGAAACCAAGCGCAACGACTTCGGTGCCTTCGCCCAAGTAGTACGCGATTGCATCTTCGGCGTCCCGGTGGGCTTGCTCGCGCGGAACGACGGGCTTGACCTTCATCGTTGGTTCAGATTTTGCGTCAAGTTTTGGTGCGCGCCCGCTCGCGCAGGCCGTCGAAATAAACTTCGTTCACTGGTGTCATGGAGGACGATGAGGCACCAGCAAGCAGTAGGCTACGCAACCGCAATCGATCCTGATCGCGCCGGATGAGTTCGCGCATGTATTCACTGCTGGTGCCGTAGCCGCGCTGGCTGACTTGCTCGTCCACGAAAGCCCTGAGGCTATCGGGTAGGGAGATATTCATTGTGCTCATAATGCCAGTTTAGGTGCCTTGGCAAAATTTGCCAAGGCATTGCTGAAACTTCCTTGAGCGCCCAGACCGTTATTTTCTCTTCAGTGTGGATAGCTCGTGCCTGCGGCGTTTGGTACCCTTGAAAACGTTCTATTATCTCAACCATGAAGTTCAGTTGGAATCCTGAAGAGCGCCCTGCAAACATGAACGGGAAGAGCTTCACCCGCAAGGAGCGTGATGTCCTGTGAGCGGCTACAAAAAAACCAACATAAAACGAAATCGTCCCGCTTGCGCACCGGTCGATGAAAACGCCCGCTATTTTTCCGAGCGACTGAAGAGGGCTTTGAGCGCCATGCTCAATAGCCCTTTGACCGTGGTGGAAGCGCCGATGGGCTACGGCAAGACCGAGGCCGTGAAGGAGTTTGTTCGCACATTTCCTGTCCGGGCGATCTGGACGAGCGCCACGCAAGCTTCGCCGGAGTTCTTCTGGCCGGATTTTTGCCGGGAGCTTGCGCAAGAAGCGCCCGAAGCCAGGGACGCGAGCGCGGCGCTCGAAGCGCTTGGTTTTCCCCATGATCTCGTGCAAAGGAGCGCTGCCCTGAAACTGCTGCGGCAGTTATCCTTTACGCAGAAAACCTTCCTGATCTTCGACGACTGCCATTTTCTGCCGCGTTCCTTCATCGACTTTTGCGAGAGTCTGGACGGAGAAAGGTTACACAATCTGCATGTTGTGTGCATCACCCGCCATGCCTGGGCGAGTAGCAAGGAACTTTTGTATCCGCAAAGCCATTTGTCCTGGATGGATAGGAATGTCTTTGCCCTCACTCCCGCGGAAATTTGCGACTACTACGCGCTGCATGGCATATCCTTGAACCCGGAGGAGGCAGACAAGCTACATGCCAGCACGGAAGGCTGGATCAGCGCGCTACGGCTTGGCCTGTCGTGGTGCAAGACTACTGGCAGTTTTTCGTCCTTTCCTACGGATATCGCCATCCACATGAAAGAGGCGATACACAGGATGGTATATGCGCCTTTGTCTGCAGAGGCCAAGGATTTGCTTTTCGCTATCGCGCCCCTGGAACGTTTTACTGCCGCCCAGGCATCCCGTTTGTATATGAACGATGTGGTGCCGCTTCTCGAAGAACTTACCTGCAAAAACGCTTTTGTCGTTTTTCATCCAAAGAGCAAAATCTATTCCGTTCACGCCATTTTCCGGCAATTCCTTCTGGAACTTTTCGAAGATGACTCGCTGCTGCCTCCGGAGCGGCGGCGGGACATCTACCGGGCCTGCGGCGACATGTTCATGGAAGCGAATGAGCCCGCCTCTGCCATGGATGCGTGGCATAAAGCCAAAAATTTTGAACGCGCCCTGACCGTTCTGGAAAGCGATATGAGTCGGCATCCGATTACGGAAAGGGCCAATTTTTACTTCACCATGTTCCAGGACTGTCCGGAAGACATTCTGGAGCGGCACGTGGGCGCGTCTTTCAAATACGCCATTGCCGCCTTCAGCGCCGGGGATTTCCCGGCCTTTGGAGCGCGAATGGCGTGGCTGGCGAAGCGTTGCGCGGCTATGCCGCCCGGCAAGGACGCGGATCATTGGCGCGGTGAACTGCATGTTCTTCATGCCTTGGCGGAGTTCAACGATATAGAGGCCATGAGCAGGCACCATAAAATGGCT
>JAITWP010000111.1 GCA_031285365.1 Azoarcus sp. | reverse complement strand
CAACGACTACTCTGGGTGGCTCACTGAACCGCATGAAATGCATCGGTGAGTACGCTTCCATTTTTGAGACGAGTCTCAAGGCCGGTGAAAAAGCCCTCGAAGTTGGTGCGGCCATGGCCAGTATTCCCATTTCGGCCGTCCCCTTTATTGGTGACGGTTCCCAGCGTGCGATCTTCCGAGTAGTCGAGTGGATTACGAAGGCCATCCTTGGGCCGCTCATCCAATATGCTTCAATCATTGCTGTCTATTTTGGGGTAATCATTCCTTCGCTTCCCTATGCCATCTTTATCGTCGTGGTGGTAGCTTGGATACTCGAAGTGGCGCTCGCCATTGTCGCCACACCTCTTTGGGCGGTTATGTTGATGACCCCGGAGCGCTACTTTATCGGCAGTCAAAAACAGGGCGTGCTGATGATGCTCTCACTTTTCGTTCGCCCTTCCTTGGCAATCATCGGCCTCTTTTTGGCCATCATCATTTCGGACCCGATCATTACGTTCACCGCGAAAGCGTTCTTTAATATGCGTGGTGCCGTGATGGGGAGCAACGATTCACTCATCGGTATCGTTGCCGAATTCACCACTTTTCATTGGTGGCTGATGGCCTACGGCACGGTGTTGATGCCGATCCTTTATATGGTGTTTGGCCTTTCGCAGACGATGCCGGACCGCGTGCTCAAGTGGGTCGGCGCCGGCACGCCGGATCTGGGCGAGACGAACGCGATGGGCGATGTCAGGGGCGGTGGGCAACGGATTGCAGCAACAGCGCAAGAACGATCAATCAGAAATCTGGCGGCAGCCAATAAGCCTTTACCAGGTGGAGGCGATCCCGGCAAGGGCAATCCTAGCGACGGGGGTGGAGATTCAAACAATCCCTCGGGGGGAGGAGGCAATCGCTCGAATCTTCCTGTTAACTCCAACAATCAAGGCCTCGCCCCCAGTGCCGCTGAACCTCCTCCTAACTTAGCAGGGGGCGGCAATTCGCCCCCGCCCAAGCCCAACTCAGGGGTTTCTTTTGCCGGGGGCGGTGTGGGAGGCTACGTTGGGGGCGCCCTTGGGATGGCGATCGGCGCCGGTGCCGTTGCCGTGAGAAACATTGCCAAGGGTCAACCCGGACAGATCGGTTCGGATCTCAAGGGCGGTTGGCAAAACGTCAGAGGGGACTCGGGGAAGGACAAATCTTGATCAACCTGTACATTTCGACACATTTGCGTGGGGCAAATGATGTACGATAGGAACGGGTTCGTTGGCATTTTTTCCATCATCACCTTAAAGGAGGCGCGCGGTCATGTGGGATAACTCCAGCTTCAGCGATACGCGCGCTGGCGCGCTCAATAATGCTCGTGACGAGGGCTACACTGGGGGACATCTTGATGGTTTTGGGAAGGGTCTTGGTGAAGGCCAGAAAATCGGCTACGACCAGGGCTTTGCTGACGGACGCAATCAAGGGTACAGAGAAGGCTATGACAACGGCTGGAACGCTTGCGTTGCACAGGCTGCGCCGCAAATCAACGTCGGCAATGAGTGCATTGCCTTCCTGGAAGGCAAGCTGTCTGTGGTAGTGCCCGCGCTGGCCATGGCGGTGCAACTCATCCCTGCCGAGATGCAGCGCCAGCTTCCTCCCGACGTGCGGGAGTTGCTGCGACAAGCGCTTCAAATCAAGGTCTACGAGGTAGAGCCGAGCCAGCAAAAGGCGGCATGAGCGTCGCGCCGATCACCAGCCAAGCCAAGCCCCGCAATGCGGGGCTTGATTTTGTGGCAAGCAACGACCACTTTACAAATGAGAGATTCCACCTAACCGAGAATCCTCTTCGATATACGGAAACGGGCTGATGGCGGTCACAATGACCTTTTCCGCCCTGTCACGTATATCGACAAAGATTTGGTGTTCGGCGACGATGTAGCGCCAGAGGAACGAGACGCCTCGGCCGCTTGCGCGCGGCTGCCCACTTGCAGTGCCTGCAAGCGGTCACTACGTTTGCCCAGACATCCTTTCCCCCACGCGCACGCGGCAGGATGTGATCTCTTGTGAGCAAACGGGGGGCGACGCGCTCACCGCAATAGGCGCAGATACCCCGGTCGCGGCGGAAAAGCATGGCATTGTCGTGTCCCAGTGGAAATGGTTGCAGGTGGCGCACCATCGCTTCGCTTTTGGCCAGGGCGATCACAGGGCGCAGCGCGATCCGGCTCCGTTCTCCAGAACGGCGAACGCCTCCATGAAAAACCAGTTCCTGTTCGCCGATTTCCCATGCCACCCGTCCAGTGGCCGCGTAGCTGATTGCCTGCTCGATGTCGAGCCAACGAAAGGGATTTCCTGCAATGTCGAGAGCCAGGATCTGAGTCATTGTTGCACCTATAAATAATCTTTTCCTTCAACAATTCGGGAATGTGTTCTGTTGGCCTGCCTGGCAGGAATCGAACCTGCGCCCTTCGGCTTCGGACGCCGATGCTCTTCCTTCTGAGCTACAGGCAGGATGGGGTGACCGACCGGATTTGAACCGGCAACCTCGCGGGTCACAACCGCGCGCTCTTCCAGTTGAGCTACGGCCAACGCAAATTCTGGAAAGGGCGGCTGGACTTGAACCAGCAACCTGCGGAGTCAAAGTCCGCTGCTCTGCCATTGAGCTACACCCCGGTTGAAATTGGACGTGCGGACGGGAATCTCACCCGCGTAATCCGGTTTTGCAGACCGGCACATGAATACTCTGCCACCGCACGAAAATGGTGCCGGGTGTGGGACTCGAACCCACGAGGGAAAAGCTCCGCCTGCTTAC
>JAITWP010000070.1 GCA_031285365.1 Azoarcus sp. | reverse complement strand
TGTTCGATGACCTGCTTGCGCGGACGCTCGCCGCGCGGTGAAAGCAGGATCGTGAGAGAGGCTCTGCGCACGTCGCTGCCTGCAAGCAGGGACGCAAACGGGTCAGCCCCGGCGCTGCCGCCGCCAATGGCGGAATAGACGCGCTCCACGTGTTTCAACTGCATGAGCCGCTTGCGAGTCTCTTCGGTGAGTTGGCGTGTCTGTTCGAGCGTCGAACCGGGGGGCAGTTCGAGATAGACCTGGGTTTGCGAATTGTCGTCTCCCGGCATGAACCCTTCAGGGAGCAGGGGAATCAGCATGATGGAAGCAATGAAAAGAGCTCCCGAACAAAGAATGGTGAGCGCGCGATGCTTCAGACACCATTCGGCCTTTTTCGCGTACCACAACACCCAGCGCGGTTCGCTGTGATCCAGCGTCTGGGGCCGGAGCATGGAAGCAGCGAGAATCGGCGTAATCATCCGGGCGACGACCAGCGACATGATGACGGCGATCGAGGCTGTCCAGCCGAACTGCTTGAAAAACAGCCCGGCGATGCCGTCCATGAACGCGGTTGGCAAAAAGACGGCCACCAGTGTGGCTGTGGTTGCCACCACGGCCAGGCCGATTTCCCTCGTGGCATCGAAAGCCGCCTGTCGGGGCGTTTTTCCCGTGCGCAGATGGCGTACGATGTTTTCGACTTCCACAATGGCATCGTCGACGAGAATGCCAACCACCAATGAAAGGGCGATCAGGGTGACGACGTTGATCGAATAGCCGAGTAGATATATGCCCAGAAAGGCGGGAATCGCCGACAGCGGCAGTGCTACGGCGGAAATGATGGTCGCGCGGAAGTCACGCAGGAAGAGGAAAACGACGAGCACGGCCAGCAGCGCCCCTTCGTAGAACATGCGCATGGAGCCTTCATACTCTTCCCGTACCGGATCGACAAAATTAAAAGCTTCGACGATTTCGAGATCGGGATTGGTATCACGAATCCTTTGCAGTTCGGCCTGCACCCCCGCGCCGATTTCGACCTCGCTTTCACCCCGGCTGCGCGAGATTTCAAATCCGACGACGGGAACGCCATCCAACAGGGCGATCGAGCGCGTCTCGGCCACGGTATCCTGTACGCTCGCTACATCGGAGAGCCGGATGCGGCGCCCGTCGGAGAGCGGGATTTCCATGCGCGCCAACTCTTCGGCGGAAGCCACGTTGGCCCGCGTGCGCATTGGTTGTTCGCCGCTGCCCAGATCGACGCGCCCGCCTGCGGTTTCGGTCTGCATCTGGCGAATCTGGCGGGAGATTTCCGTTGCCGTCGCGTTCAGAGCCTGCAAGCGCAGTGGATCGAGCGTTACCCGTACTTCACGGTTCACGCCTCCGACTCTTTTTACTTCGCTGACACCCTTTATTGCGAGCAGGCGCCTTGTCAACTCATTGTCGACGAACCATGACAACGCCTCGTCGTCTCGACGCGGCGAGCGCACGGCGTAGGCGAGGATAGGCTGCGAGGCCATGTCTACGCGATTGATGACCGGATCGAGCAGGTCGGACGGCAAATTGGACCGGACGCGCGCAACAGAGGAACGCACATCGTCTACCGCTTCCTGCAAGTCTTTTTCCAGCCGAAATTCGATCAGTATCGACACCCGGCCATCCTGAATCGATGTGGCGATGTGTTTGATTCCCTGCACCGTTGCGATGGAATCTTCGATACGCCGCGCGACATCGCTTTCGAGCTGTCCCGGCGCGGCTCCGGGCAGAGAAGCCACGACCGACACTATCGGCATTTCGATGTCGGGGAAATTCTGGATTTTCATGAGCTGGAAGCTGAGGAGTCCGCCTACGCACAGCAGCACGAAAAGCATGATGGGTGGGATCGGATTACGGATCGACCACGCTGAAACATTGATATTCATGCGTGCCCTTCCATCATCGGCTCACACCAGGGGGTTGCGCACGCGCAGGCTGGGAAAACGGCTGAAATCGCGGTCGGCGCTCCACAGTTCACGCACGCCGTTGGTCAGGCACAACGCCGCGATGCGTGCGTCGTGAACCATCGGGCCTTGCAGTTTTGCCTTGCTGGTTAGTTGGCGCAGATACGACCAGTGTTCGGGCGTTTCTGACAGCAGGTGCAGTGTGGGAGATTCCAGCCACGCTTCGATCTGGTCGAGAGCCTCATCCGGGGTGCTTGGTGGCGTGAAGATGCGCCGGTTGGTGACGATGGCGTAGAACTCATGCAGGCAAGACCAGGGAATGGCCCATGCTGCCTTGTCTTCAGCCAGTTCACGCACCTGTCTGGCCGCAACGGCATGGAAAGGATTGTCCCGCCGGTGCGCGTACACCAACAGGTTGGTGTCCAGCGCGATCATGCGCCGCGACCCTCGTAGATGGCGTCGCGGATTTGTTCCCAGGCGGCATTCTGGAACTCGGGCGTCAACCCCTGACCATCGACACTGCAATCGCGCAGTTCGAACCTGGGTTCGTCCTTCTTCTCCGCCATGGCCTTGCGCAACCCGCGTTCGATCAGAGCTTTCATCGTCATGTCATGGGCGTCGGCATAGCGTCGCGCCTGCGCGAACAGGGCATCTGGGAGTTCTATGGTTGTTTTCATATGGGCACCCTTATATTGTAGTATGGGTTCCCATACTATCATGCTGCCGCTCATTCGTCGACGACCCATACCCGGTCGCCGTCGTTGAGAAAACCCGCGCCCGCCGACGCGATTTTTGCGTCCGGCGCAAGGCCATCGAGAATTTCCACGCGATCCCCGATGCGTCGGCCCGTCGTTACCTTCAACTGTTGCACCGAGCCGTCCGGTTCCAGCCGGAACACGTAATTGAACGCTTCGCGCAT
>JAITWP010000056.1 GCA_031285365.1 Azoarcus sp. | reverse complement strand
GCATGTGCGTTCCAAAAAACCAGAGTGGACGACTTTTTGGCGCTGTTTACAAGCACCATCGCTAAATATCAACACAGATTGCAGAAAATAACTATGATGAATGGATGCAATCGCCCTGCTGCACCCTGGCGAGCTCCGCCTCTTCCACATCCCCCACCTCAGCCCGAATCAACCGATCCAGAATCACCCCAGGCGCGTCGTAGTGCACCTCCTCGAACACATCCTGCTTATAGCGCGACAGCGAAAGATCATAGTCTTCGGCTTCAATGTCAGAACGCGGCACCATAAAGCACTGCGCCGTGCGGTCGGTGTCGGTTTCCACGTTGCGGGTGCGGAATCTGGCGATGATGTCCCGCAAATCGCCGTAACCGTCGAGCTTCGTGCGCTTGTCGTCCAGCGAGTAGCCGTCGGACTTCATGTCGTAGAACCAGACATACTCGGTGGCGGGCCGGGTCACCTTGTCCAGTCGCCCCCAGACCTTGGTAAACAACAAAATAGCCGTGGAAACCCCCGCATAGGGCTTGAACACGCCGCTCGGCATCGTAATCACGGCCTTGAGGTCGCAACGCTCCACCAGCAACCGGCGCAAGGTTTTGAACGCGCTGCCGGAACCGAACAACACCCCCTGCGGCACGATCACGCAGGCCGAGCCGCCTTTTTTCAACAGACGATAGATGTTTTCAACAAACAGCAGTTCGGTCTTGGTCGTAGCCAGTTGCAGACTTTCGTTGATGTCGCCTTTGTCGATGCTGCCAGTAAAGGGCGGATTAGCCATCACGATGTCGTAGGCGGCTTCCTCGTTGTAGCTTTTGCTGAGAGTGTCCCGGTAGTCGATTTTGGGCTCGTCGATGCCGTGCATCATCAGATTCATCAAGCCCAACCGCACCATGGTGGCGTCAATGTCGTAGCCGTACAGAGTCTCTTGCAGAATGTTCCGGACTTTTTCGGTGAGTCCGGCGGCCACCGATGTACGGGTGAAACCGTCTTCATCGGGGGCGATGTATTCGGCTCCGGGCTTCATGGCAAGCTGGGTGACGATGGACTGATAGGCCCCCAGCAAAAAACCGCCCGTGCCGCAGGCCGGATCGCCAACGCGGTGGCCCAGTTGCGGCTGCACCAGATCAGCCATCAGCTTGATGATGTGGCGCGGAGTGCGGAACTGCCCGTTCTTGCCAGCAGTGGCAATCTCGGAGAGCAGCATTTCATACACATCGCCCTGAATGTCCTGAAAAGCCTGACCTTTTTCCTTCGAGTCCTTTTCCATCACCTCGAAGATTTCGTCGATGGTCTTCACCGCCTCTACCAGCAAGGCCGGCTTGGGAATGATGAACACCGCGTTCTTCATGTGGCGAGTGAATGAGGACTCGCCGCCATTGAGATCCTTGAGGAAGGGGAAAACCTTGCCCTGCACGTGGGCCAGCATCTCCTCGGCATGAAGGCGCTTGAATTCGCTCCAGCGCAGAGAGTGCTTGTCGATGGCGAATTTTTCCGGTTCCGGTTGGTTGCGGTATTCGGGCGGAATCCAGGTGCCTTCAAACTTGGAGGTGTATTCCCCGTCGAGCCACTCGGCATTGCTCTGCCTTATCTGCTCCAGTTCGTCCAGCCGTTTCATGAACAACAGATAGGTAATCTGCTCGATAGCGGAGAGCGGATTGCTGATGCCGCCCGCCCAGAATTTGTTCCAGAGTTGGTCGATCTTGCTTTTGAGTTCGGGGTTGTTTTGGAGCATGGGAAGATTTGCCTTTCGATTCAATTTTTGATTTGGGGTGCGGGTAGTTTTCCAACTTGTTTGACGAGTTTCTTTTCCTCGGCCTTGACCCGTCGTTCCAGCTTTTTGATGTCTTCTTCCGGAGGAAGCTGTTCCGGTTTGATGCCTCGTTGGTCGAGCATGGCACGCACGCTCTGGTTGTTTTGCACATGTTCCCGGGCAATAGCCTGTTCACCCCGCAAGTCATCTTGACTGACGTTGTGATTGGTGATTTCGGTCGCCAGATTTTTTGCTGCAATAGTCAGAGTGGGTAAAAAATCGGCCAAAGGTCGGTTTTGGGTAATGCCAAAACGGTCTTTCATGGCCTGAGTGGTATGGCCGCCAAAGAGTGCGGCATCTCCCCTGGATCGGATGCGACCGAATCCGGCATCATCGACACCTCGCTCATAGATATTTTGCGACATGGTTTTTTCTGATTCACGCAAGCGGTCACGGGCATCCAGTCTGGCCTGTAAGCGCATACGATCTTCGATCAGTTCCTGTTTGCGCGTCTGGATAGCGAAGTAACTCTGGGCAAAAGCGATGGGTTCTTTGCGCGGGTCGCCGTTCTGAGCGATGAGGTAACAGGCATAACGAGTGAGCATGAAGTCGTCGATGGGACGTTGCCCTCCCTTGCCGATCTCGATCATTTTCGTGACGCCACGAAAATGATCGGACTCGTTGTAACCCGTTGTTTTACACGATTCTATTGCCCGACCAATGGCTGTTTGGAAGTTCTCCCAGCGGGTGTACCCCAGCGGTTCCATCAAGTCCCGCGCAAACCAGAATTCAACACGCTCCTCCGGAATGACATGGCTCAAGGCGTCGAAGTGGTTTTTCATCAGTTGAATGGTTTTTGATTCCATGGTCTTCCTGTGTCCTTGCCCGTGTTCAAGCTGCCAGCCGTTCGGTCAGCAGCAGGATTTCGTTGATTTCCGCCGGACTGAACACTCCCCGAATACCTTGCGGGTGGATGCCAGTGAAAGGCGCGTCGAGCAGGTCTTTTCTGCCCACCTTTCCACGCTCGATGATGAAATTTTTCAACAGGTTGAGAAACTCCAGTTGGCGGCTGCCGAGCGTGGTGTGAGCGCGAATGAACTGATCGAATGCGGCGCTCACTTCGTCCGGAAAACTCTGAAGAGTCTCGATGCCCAGGATGTGGCGAATGAACTGAATGAAGTGCGCCTTGCGGTTTTTGTACACCTGACGCAGCAGATTTTCGGTGATGTGCGGGTGCTCTTCGTGCAGCAGTTCGGCCAGTTGTCCGGCTTCTTCCGCGCTCACCGCTTCGCCGTTCCTGATTTTTTGCAGCACGGGGTTGTGCTCGATGAGCTCGGCAATCAGTGCCTCGACCATTTCGCGGTAGCGACTGATGCTTACGGCTTCGTGCTGTGGGCCGAACTCGACCCTTTCCTTGTTGTGCAGCACGTCGGTCAGATCCAGATGCACCGGGCCGGAGAGGGTCATCTGTTCGCGGAATTTCATCAACGGGCCGAGTTTGGCAACCAGTTCGTCAAAAGCATCTTCGTTTGCCATCGTCCAGTAATGGTTAGCCTGCGCGGCGCGGATCAGGGTTTCTTCCTGTTTGACGAAGCCGACCGAGAGCGGCAATTCGCCGATCTGACAGACAATGCCGTCCTTGAGCGTGTCGCCCCGATCTTTGTCTTCGTTGAGGACGGCCAGCGAGTATTCGAGCACATCGCGCTCAAAGCGCATGGCCTTGAAATCAGCTTCCGACACGGTACGGAAGAGCGGCTTGATTTCGACGCGCAGAAATTCCAGTTTCTGGGGTGTGAGATTGATCCAGAAGTTTTCCTCAATCAACCGGGCCAGCGCGGCGGCGGCATCCTTGATCACCACGGAATTTGTGGGTAGCGAACTGATTTGCTGGCGCAGCTTGGCAATCTCGCGCTGAGCGATGTCGACGCGCTCGCTGGCAATGGCCTTGTCTATCTTGTCCAGGCGTAGACCCACCAGCCGCACAGGCAGCGGTAGCTGGGGCTTGATCTCCTTGCCCTTGGGTTCGAGCTTGAAGTATTCAAAATTGTCCCAGCAATCGAGGATCAGGAACACGTCTTTTTCGGTACACCAGGGCTTGAGTTTGCTGGACTCCAGCAACCGAGTG
>JAITWP010000103.1 GCA_031285365.1 Azoarcus sp. | reverse complement strand
TGCCTCAAGAGGCACAATGCCTGAGTTTTGTTAATGCCGATTTGATTGCGGCCGGATTGTCACCGTTTGAACCCGAAGCTGCTGCGATCCAGGCAGGCCGTTTGATGCTGGAAAAAATCCGTGGTTGTGCCATGCGTGGCGAGAGCTTTGCCTTTGAGACGACGCTTTCCGGATTGGGTTACCTGCATCAAACGGCCTGCCTGGATCGCAGCAGCTTCGGGTTCAAACGGTGACAATCCGGCCGCAATCAAATCGGCATTAACAAAACTCAGGCATTGTGCCTCTTGAGGCAGAAACGATTTGGCAAATGTTGTTTTCCCCGCACCGTTTGGCCCTGCAATGATGAGGATTTTCTTGTCCATCGTCTTCCTTGGATGTCTTGAGGCAGGGCCGTGGATAGCCCGCGTAGGCTGGGTGGTGCGTGGCGATACCCATCAACAAACAAAGCAAAACCCCGACAAACCCTCCGCAAGGAAGAATTGCCGGGGTTCCTCTACCAAAACCATCACCCCCCAAGCCCCGCCAGCGCCTCATTGAAAATTCTGCTCGGCCGCATGATCGCGCTGCACTTTTCGGCATCGACGCGATAGTAGCCACCAAGATCGACGGGCTTGCCCTGCACGGCCTTGAACTCGGCAATGATGCTCTGTTCACCCTCCGCCAATGCCTTGGCGAGCGGAGCGAAGCGGGCGGCGAGTTCTTCATCTTCATTCTGGGCGGCAAGCGCCTCGGCCCAGTAGAGCGACAGATAGAACTGGCTGCCACGGTTGTCGAGCTCCCCGGTGCGCCGCGAGGGAGATTTATCGTTGTCGAGGAGCTTGCCGGTGGCCTCATCGAGCGTTTTGGCGAGAATCCGGGCCTGCGCGTTGCCGGTCTTGAGGCCGAGTTCCTCGAATGAAACCGCGAGCGCGAGGAATTCGCCGAGCGAATCCCACCGCAGATGGTTTTCTTCGGCAAGCTGCTGGACGTGCTTGGGCGCAGAGCCGCCCGCGCCGGTCTCGTACATGCCGCCGCCTGCCATCAGGGGAACGATGGAAAGCATCTTGGCGCTGGTTCCCAGTTCCATGATGGGAAAGAGATCGGTGAGGTAGTCGCGCAGGATGTTGCCGGTCACGGCGATGGTATCGACGCCGCGTATGGCTCGCTCAAGCGTGTAACGCATGGCCCGCATCTGGCTCATGATCTGGATGTCCAGCCCCGTGGTGTCGTGATCCTGGAGATAGGCTCGGACTTTCTTCATGACTTCGGCTTCGTGCGGACGATAGCGATCGAGCCAGAAGATTGCCATCAGGCCGGAATTGCGGGCGCGGGTGACGGCAAGCTTCACCCAGTCGCGGATGGCGGCATCCTTGACCTGGCACATGCGCCAGATGTCGCCCTCTTCCACATTCTGCGTGAGCAGCACCTCGCCGGTGGCAAGGTCGACGATGTTGGCGATGCCGTCCTCGGAAATTTCAAAGGTCTTGTCGTGCGAACCGTACTCTTCGGCCTGCTGCGCCATGAGGCCGACGTTGGGCACGCTTCCCATCGTCCGGGGATCGAATGCGCCGTTGGTCTTGCAAAAGTTGATCATCTCCTGATAGATGCGGGCGAAGGTGGATTCCGGCATCACAGCCTTGACATCCTTCTGCTTGCCGTCCGCGCCATACATCTTGCCGCCCGCGCGGATCATGGCGGGCATGGAGGCATCGACGATCACATCGTTGGGCGAATGAAAGTTGCTGATGCCCTTGGCAGAATCGACCATTGCCAACTCGGGGCGATGCTCGTGGCAAGCATGCAGGTCGCGGATGATTTCGTCGCGCCAGGTTTCGGGCAAGGGGGCGATTTTCTCGTAGAGATTGGACATGCCGTTGTTGACGTTGACGCCCAATTCCCTGAAAAGCCGCTCGTGTCTGGCGAAAGCGTCCTTGTAGTAGATGCGCACGCAATGGCCGAACACGATGGGGTGCGAGACTTTCATCATCGTGGCCTTGACGTGCAACGAGAAGAGCACGCCGGACTCGAGGGCGTCCTGCATCTGTTCTTCGTAGAACGCACAAAGCGCCTTCTTGCTCATGAACATCGAATCGATGATCTCGCCATCGAGCAGCGAGACCTTGGGTTTGAGCACGAGAGTCTCACCGCTCTTCGTAATCAGTTCCATCTTCACGTCACGCGCGCGGTCGAGCGTCATCGACTTCTCGCCGTGGTAGAAATCACCAGCCTTCATGAACGCGGCATGGGTACGGGACGCCTGCTTCCAGACGCCCATCGAATGCGGATGCTTGCGGGCGTAGTTCTTCACCGACATCGGCGCGCGGCGGTCGGAATTGCCTTCGCGCAGCACGGGATTCACGGCGGAACCGAGACAGCGGGCGTAACGAGCCTTGATCGCTTCTTCTTCCTGGTTCTGCGGGTTGGCCGGGTAGTCGGGAATCCTGTAACCCTTGCCCTGCAATTCGCGAATGGCCGCAGTCAGTTGGGGAACCGTGGCGCTGATGTTGGGCAGCTTGATGATGTTTGCCTCGGGCCGCAGGGTCAGTTGGCCGAGTTCGGCAAGGGCATCGGGCACCTTTTGCCCGTCGTCGAGACAATCGGGAAATTCGGCAAGAATGCGCGCACCCAGGGAAATATCGGCCTCGGCCACCTGGATACCCGCCTGCGCAGCAAAAGCGCGCACCACCGGCAGAAAGGCCGCCGTTGCCAGCATCGGGGCTTCATCGGTGACGGTGTAGACGATGGTTGGTTTTTCGGATGACATGGTTCTACCCTCCCCGGTCTTTGGTGTATTTTGTGTTCTATGTATGGCGGGCCATGTGATTCTCGCCTGCCTGCTCTGGCTGCGCATTATACCTTGTCGGCATTGGGCGGCAGAGGGAACAATAGAGGCACGTTTACCACCCCAATTCCCGTATCCATCCGCCCTGCCCCACGCATTCCCCGGCCTCCAGCGCTACTTTCACATAGGGCACGATGTCTTCCGGCAAATCATCGCGCACGAACCAACCCATATCGCTGCATTTGCCCGGTTCACGCAGAACAGGTTCGCCCTGCCAGTGCAACGCGCGCAGAAAGAAATCAATGCGGTTGGTGTCCGAACGGCGGTGGATGATGCCGAGCCAGTGGAAATCATCGGGCTCGATCCGCAAGCCGGTTTCCTCTTCCAACTCCCGCGCCGCCGCCTGGAGGATGGATTCGCCCTGCTCGACGTGCCCGCCCGGCAGACTGTAGAGGCCGTCAAAAAACCCGGTTCTCGCGCGGCGCAGCAGCAGAACGCGCCCTTCGCGTTCGCACAGGACATGCACGCCGGTGGGGATGCCCGCGCGCTTTATCATCATATCCCTACCCCGCTCCACACACCCTCAAAGCTTGCCGGTACTGCCGAAACCGCCCTCGCCGCGCTCGCTGACGGCAAACTCATCGACGATGTTGAACCCGGCCTGCACGACGGGCACGACGACGAGTTGCGCGATGCGATCCATCGGTTCGATGGTGAACGTCTCGGTTCCTCGGTTCCACACGGACACCATGACCTGCCCCTGATAATCGGAGTCGATCAGCCCGACCAGATTGCCGAGCACGATGCCATGCTTGTGTCCGAGCCCGGATCGTGGCAGCACGATTGCCGCCAGACCGGAATCGTCGAGATGAATGGCGATGCCACTGGGAACCAATGTAGTCTCTCCCGGACGTAACGTGACCGGCGCCTCCAAACAGGCCCGCAGGTCGAGACCGGCGGAACCGCCAGTGGCGTAGGCCGGGGGTTGCTCCCGCAGGCGGGGATCGAGCAGTTTGATGTCGATGCGATGCATGTTTTCTCCAGAATTCGATTCGGTTCAACTTGCCGTCAACAAACGGGCAAGGTGTTCAACAATCTGGCGCGCGATGAATGCCTTGGGCGCGCGCGGCAATGGATGACGGCCCTCTTCGTCGTAGATGACGACGGTGTTTTCGTTGCCGCCCAGTCCATCACTGACCAGATTGCCTACCAGCATGGGCAGGCGTTTGGCGCGGCGCTTCTCCTCGGCGTAGGTATCGAGATCATGGCTCTCGGCAGCGAATCCCACGCAGAATGGCGCTTCCGGCAAGGCCGCGACTTCGGCGAGGATGTCCGGATTGGGAACGAGTTCAAAACGAATTGCCGTGCTCGATTTCTTGATCTTGTGCCTGGCTGCCGTCATCGGGCGATAGTCGGCCACCGCCGCCACTGCGATGAATACATCCACACCCGGCATCGCCGCAAAAACCTCATCGCGCATCTGCAAGGCGCTCGTCACCCCGATACGCCGCACGCCTGTGGGCACGGGCAATGCCACCGGCCCGCTCACCAGCAGAACATCGGCTCCGGCTCGTGCGCAGGCCGCCGCCAGCGCGTGACCCATCTTGCCCGAGCTGGAATTGGTGATGCCGCGTACCGGGTCGATAGCCTCGAACGTCGGCCCCGCCGTCAGAACCACCTTGCGACCGGCCAGCAGTTTGGGCGTGAAAAAAGCAAGCATCGCCTCGCACAATGCCTCGGGCTCCAGCATCCGCCCCGCTCCGACTTCGCCGCACGCCTGTTCGCCCACGACAGGGCCGAGGAGGGTGATGCCGTCGGCTTGCAGTGTCGCCACGTTGCGCTGGGTGGCCGGATT
>JAITWP010000087.1 GCA_031285365.1 Azoarcus sp. | reverse complement strand
CAACCTGCTGCATTACGTCAGTGTCCTGCTGCCCTTTTTTGCCCTCATGCTTGCAAACTGGCTTCCCGCGCGGCTCAGGCATCCGGTCTGCCACCACTGGCTGTGGCGGGTGCAATACGTGGTTCTCGCGCTGGTGCTGAATACCGCACTCGTTCTCAACGGCTGGATGTTTCCTTTGCGAGACTGGGCGCTCGCCGTGCTGGCGTTGGCGTTGCTCGCGCTTGGGATCTGGGGCATTCCCCGCTGGTCAGGGGGTCCCAGGCTGGTCATCGTCTCGGTAAGTGTATCGGCGGTGTTCTGGATGCTGACCAATCTCAATCTTTATCCTCGTTTGCTCGAATATCAGGCAGGAACGGAACTTGGCAATGTGTTGATGGAGCGGCACGCCGGAACGGAAAATATCCATTGCCTTGAAGGTGATGTCTGGGCGGCGAGCTTCGATGTTGCCATTCGGCGGCGCGCGAAACCCATCTCGCTTGATGCGCTCTCCGGTCGGGACAGACCAACGGTGTTGTTCGTTACCGCCGAGGGGCGGGAGAGGATCGAAGAGAAAGGGTTGCTGTTCGATGTGCTGGGGCAAAGTTCCAACTATGATTTTTCCCGTATCGGATGGGCGTTTCTCAACCCGAACACGCGCAAGGATGAGCTGCGCGCAGCCTATCTGTTGCAGGTGCGGCCGCGGTAGATTCCATGCCGCTTTCCCGCATCGACCCTGCTCGTTATTCCGTCCTGCTTGCCGACAAGGTGGAAGGTTTTCGCCGTGCATTTGCCGACGTTGGTATTCCCGCACCGCAGGTATTTGCTTCGCAACCGCTCGGCTACCGGTTGCGGGCAGAATTCCGTATGTGGCACACAAACGAGCGGCTCGACTACGCGATGTTCGATCCCGCCGATCCGCGCCGGGTCGTGCCGATAGAGGATTTTCCGCCTGCTGCTGATGCTGTTCGTGCCCTGATGCCGAAACTGCGAGCGTGTTTGCAAGCGGATGAAAATTTGCGGCGACGCATTTTTCAGGTCGAATTCCTTGTCACCCTGAAAGGCGAGGCGCTGGTGAGCCTCATCTATCACCGGCGGCTTGATGCCGAATGGGAAGCCGCCGCACAGGCGCTTGCCGCTGATTTTGGCGTACAGGTGGTCGGGCGAAGCCGGGGGCAGAAAATCGTGATCGGCCGAGACTGGCTGGAAGAAGAAGTCGAAGTCGATGGCCTGCGCCTGCGTACCTGCCAAATCGAAGGCGGCTTTACGCAACCCAACGGCGAAGTCAATCGCGCCATGCTCGGTTGGGCACGAGCGCAGGCGGCGGGGCTAGGCGGCGACCTGTTGGAGCTTTACTGCGGCAACGGCAATTTTACTGTGGCGCTGGCCCCGCTTTTCGACAAAGTGCTCGCCACCGAATTGAGTAAAACCTCGGTGGCTGCCGCGCGTTGGGGACTGGAAGCCAACGGCGTGAGCAATGTTCTCCTGGCGCGGATGGCGAGTAATGAAATCAGCGCTGCGATTGCCCGTGAGCGTGTTTTCCAGCGACTCCAGGAACAGAATATCGACCTCGATACCTACCGTCTCTCGACCCTTTTCGTCGATCCGCCCAGGGCCGGGCTGGATGCAGCAACGCTGAAACTGGCGCGTGGCTTTGATCATGTGCTCTACATTTCGTGCAATCTCGTGACCCTGCGCGAAAACGTCAGCGCACTCGCCTCTACCCATCGCGTCGTGGCGACAGCCGTGTTCGACCAGTTTCCCTATACCGATCACCTCGAATCGGGTCTGCTTCTGGAACGGTGTGCATAGGCGATGTATGTGACATAATCGGTTCCGTGCGCTTGCCGTCTTTCGTTGGCGTATGAAATGATTAGTAGTGCAACTTTCCGGCCCGGACGACTCAAAGCAAAAATGCCCAAGAAAATCATTATCATCGCCGGTCCTCATGGTGCGGGAAAAACCCTTTTCGCGCACTCGTTTCTTCCTGGAGAAGCCGCCTGTACGCGCTTCATCAATGTTGACCTGATTGCTGCCGGACTGTCTCCCTTTGCGCCCGAGGCTGCGTTTGCCCGCGCGGATCGCCTGATGATGGAAGAAATCCACGCTTGTGCACGGCGCGGCGAGTCCTTCGCCTTCGAGACCACGCTGTTCGCCCAGGGTTACGCGGATCTCATCTGGAAGTGGCAGGAGATGGGTTATCGGGTCTATCTGTATTTCCTGGGCCTCGTCAGCGCCGATATTGCCGTCGCCCGCGTGGCTGAACGGGTGCGGCAGGGCGGACGCGCTGTTCCCGAAGATATTGTTCGTGAGCATTACGAAGCGGGTTTGCATAACTTTGACAGCAGCTACCGGGAATGCGCCGATGCCTGGGTGATGTACGACAACTCCACGGAGCAGCCGCGTTTTCTGGAGTTTGGAGAAAATCCGACTCGTCACATCAAGAAGCACTGGTCGGCGACGGCATGGCAACACCGGCTCACGGGGGACGCCCATGCGCCAGCCTGGCGTCCCAAAACGTACAACGATCTTTCCGTCTCGAACGACGCGGATTTGCTCGGCTCTTATGTCGCGCTGCAACGGGCGGCGGATGCTGCGCGGCGAATCGCCATGCAGACTCAGACCTCCCTGGTGGTGAGCCGGAAATACGGGAAGTTCGTGCGCCTGACGGCAAACCGGCTCAAAAAGCAGGCCGGGATGACCTTATGGTGAATTCTCCCCCTGTGCCCGCCACCATCGCCGCCATTGCCACACCTGCCGGACGAGGTGGAGTCGGTATCGTCCGTATCTCCGGAACCAATCTGACTGCTTTTGCTGCTGCGCTCACTGGCGCGACACCCACACCGCGCCGCGCCATGCGCGCCGACTTCAAGGCGGGCGACGGCAGCCTCATCGACAGCGGCCTGGCGCTCTATTTTCCTGCTCCAGCCTCTTTCACCGGTGAGGACGTGCTGGAATTGCACGGTCATGGCGGTTCGGTTGTCATGAACCTGTTGCTTGCCCGCTGCCTTGAACTCGGCGCGCGCTTGGCTGAACCGGGCGAATTCAGCCGCCGCGCTTTTCTCAACGGCAAACTCGATCTCGCCCAGGCCGAGGCGGTTGCCGATCTCATCGACGCTTCCACTACTGCGGCTGTCAAAAGCGCCGCGCGTTCCCTTGCGGGAGAATTCTCCCGCGCAGTGCATGAGTTGGTGGAAGAACTCATCGATTTACGCACGCTCGTCGAAGCTACGCTCGATTTTCCCGAAGAAGAAATCGACTTTCTCCGGCAGGCCGACGCCTTCAACCGCGTTGCCCGGCTCGACGAGCGCCTGCGGGAAGTGCGTGTTCGGGCGAAGCGAGGCAAGCTGCTACAGGCGGGCCTGCACGTCGTTCTCATCGGCCAGCCCAACGTTGGAAAATCCTCGCTGCTGAACCTGCTCTCCGGCGACGATCTTGCCATCGTCACCCCCATTCCCGGCACGACGCGCGATGCGCTCAAATCCTCGATTCAGATTCACGGCATTCCGTTGCACATCATCGACACCGCGGGCCTGCGCGAAGCCGGGGATGAAGTCGAAAAAATCGGTATTGCCCGCACCTGGAAAGCCATTTCCGAGGCCGATCTCGCACTGTTCCTGGTCGACGCGCGCGCCGACCTGACTCCGGACGATTGTGCCATCCTGGAAAAACTTCCCGAAGCGTTGCCCCGTGTTGTCGTGAGGAACAAGATCGACCTCACCCATGAAGCGCCGGAAAAACATCCGCAGGGCATCGGGGGCGTGGAAGGCGTGGTTATTTCCTTATCTGCCAGAACCGGGCAGGGGTTGGAGTTGCTGGAAGCCGCCCTGCTGGAAATCGTCGGCTGGCAGGATGCGGAAGATACATTCGTGGCCCGCGAACGCCACTTGCAGGCGATTGATACCGGCGCAAAATATCTTGCCCTCGCCCGCATCGAACTTGAAGCGCCTGCGGCCGCGCTTGAACTCTTCGCCGAAAATCTGCGCCTCGCACAAAACGCCCTCTCGCAGATCACCGGCGAATTCACCCCGGACGATCTTCTGGGCGAGATTTTCGGGCGGTTTTGTATCGGGAAATGACCCAACATGCCATACAATCCCGCCACCTCCGTAACCATCGCAAGGGTTTCTCCGTGAGTGTTTCTTCCTCTTCCCCCGCGCGCTGCGCGCCTGAGCGTATCGTGATTGCCACCCGCGAGAGCCGGTTGGCGATGTGGCAGGCCGAACACGTCAAGGCGCGGCTCGAAACGGTTTATCCGGGGTGTCGGGTCGAGTTACTGGGCATGACTACGCGCGGGGATCAGATACTGGATCGGCCATTGGCCAAGGTGGGCGGCAAGGGGCTGTTCATCAAGGAACTGGAAGCGGCGCTGCTTGAAGGGCGTGCGGACATCGCGGTGCATTCGATGAAGGATGTACCGATGGTTCTGGAACAGGAATTCACGCTGGCC
>JAITWP010000332.1 GCA_031285365.1 Azoarcus sp. | reverse complement strand
CATCGGAAAGACAAAGGTTATACTACTGCCATCTTTTTCAATGAAAAGCCAAAAATTCGGCGATATGACTCCGATAGCCGCTGCCCTTCGCGTTACGCGCGCGCGTATCGCCGCCGCTGCCCTGGACGCTGGGCGTGACCCGGCTTCGGTTCACCTGCTGGCGGTGAGCAAAACCTGTTCAGCTTTGGATATACGTGCTGCGCTTGAGGCTGGGCAACATGCCTTTGGCGAAAACTACGCGAACGAAGTGTCCGAAAAGTCCGCCTTGCTGGCCGGATTAGGGCTGGAATGGCATTTCATCGGCCCCTTGCAGAGCAACAAGACCCGAGCCGTTGCCAGAAGTTGCGACTGGGTGCACAGCATCGATCGCCTGAAAATCGCTGAGCGCCTGTCCATGCAGCGCGATGCCGACAGCTTCCCGTTGCAGGTTTGCCTGCAAGTTAATGTCAGTGGTGAGGCAAGCAAGAGCGGTGTGCCGCCCGATGAAGTCCTGCCGTTGGCACATGCGGTTGCCGCCTTGCCACGGCTGTGCCTGCGTGGTTTGATGTGCATTCCGGAGCCGAGTGAAGATCAGTCCCTGTTGCGCTCTCGCTTTGCGTTGCTGCGCCAATTGAGTGAACAACTGCGGGAGCAGGGACTCGCGCTCGATACCTTGTCGATGGGTATGTCGCATGATCTGGAGGCGGCCATTGCCGAAGGCGCGACCATCGTGCGGGTCGGCACGGCCATTTTCGGCGAGCGGGAAAAAACGAAGGCAGTCAGAACAGGAGAGGCGATTTCGCAATGAAAATTTCATTTCTTGGCGGAGGCAACATGGCTTCCGCCCTGATCGGGGGCATGTGTGAGCGGGGGTTCGATGCCGTCGATATCACTGTCATCGAGCCGGACGCCGCTGCCCGCGAACGGCTACAGGCGAGTTACGGAGTAACCGTGTTGGCAGCGCCCGGCGCCGACGTATTCGACAGCGACGTTCTGGTGCTGGCCGTCAAGCCTCAGCAGATGAAAGCGGCACTGGCGCCCTTTGCCGGTGCGTTACGGAAAACGCTCGTCGTCAGCGTTGCTGCCGGACTGCGCTTGATCGACATCGGGTGCTGGCTTGGCGATGCGGACGCGCCCTACTCCCGACTGGTACGCTGCATGCCCAATACTCCGGCGCTGGTTGGCGCGGGCATCACTGGAATGTTTGCCGCGCCCGGAGTCGATGCTGCCGGACGTGAGATTGCCGGGCGCATCCTTGCTGCCGTCGGCAACATCGTATGGGTGGACGACGAAGCCCGGCTTGATGTGGTCACGGGTATATCCGGCAGCGGCCCGGCCTACGTTTTTCATTTCATTGAAGCCCTGGAAGCGGCAGGTTTTGCGCAGGGGTTCGATGTGGCGAGTGCCCGTCGGCTGGCCATCGACACCGTACTTGGTGCGGCCAAGCTGGCTGAAGCATCAGAGGACTCTCCCTCTACGCTACGCGAGAAAGTAACCTCGAAAGGAGGGACGACCGCTGCCGCGCTCGCGCATCTTGCTGCCGCTGGCTGGCATGATGCCCTGATCGGTGCGGTGGAAGCGGCCAGCACGCGCAGTCGCGAACTGGGCGAACAACTCGGACAAAATTAAAGACTTACCCGGAAATTCAAGGACGAAACAACATGCTTACAGATATCGTGCTTCTCATTACCGGCACTGTATTCGGTTTCATGACACTGGTGCTGCTGGCCCGGTTTTTCATGCAATGGGGGCGGGTATCGTTCCGCAACCCGATCGGGCACTTCGTCATCACTGTCACCGACTGGGCGGTCATGCCCGCGCGCCGCGTCATTCCCGGCCTGTTCGGGCTGGACATGGCGAGCCTGCTGCTGGCCTGGGTCGCGCAGATACTCTACGTCCTGATTCAAATTGGCCTGGGTTTGATGGTGGTGAGAACATCGCTTGCCATTCCGC
Source organism: Azoarcus sp. (assembly GCA_031285365.1). Lineage (GTDB taxonomy): Bacteria > Pseudomonadota > Gammaproteobacteria > Burkholderiales > Rhodocyclaceae > WRNU01. The sequence continues at coordinate 626 of JAITWP010000332.1, read as the reverse complement.
TTCTGGGCCTTGTCGACCTTGCGCGCATGGCGACCTACCTCGTTTTTGCTGTCGTTCTCGTATCGGTGGTGTTGTCCTGGGTTGGGGCGCGGACTCCGATAGCCTACGTATTCGACGAACTGGCGCGGCCTTTCCTCACACCGTTCCGGCGGCTGATCCGACCTCTCGGCGGTCTCGACCTCTCGCCACTCGTTCTGTTGCTGGTATTGCAGATTGTGCTGCTGATCATTGCGAGCCTGCGCAAGAGTCTGGTGATGTTGCCTCCCATGTTTTGAACGCGCTGCATGAATGATTGGTTGACCGAAGCCAGCGACGGCGGCCTGATCCTGAGCCTGCACGTCCAGCCCGGCGCGAAACGCACCGGCTTTGCGGGGCTTCACGGCACAGCCGCCAAACTCCGGCTGTCTGCGCCGCCCGTCGATGGCAAAGCCAATGCCGCCCTGTGCGCATTTCTGGCCGAAATCTGCGATGCCCCGAAATCCGATGTTCAACTCCTCGCCGGAGAAACCTCGCGCACCAAGCGGGTACGCATTGCTCCCGCGCCAGGGCGGGCGTCCCGTCTGCGTGCGGCCCTGATGGCATCCGAATGACCTGCCTTGACGCACCCGACAAGTCCCCCTAGAATC
>JAITWP010000322.1 GCA_031285365.1 Azoarcus sp. | reverse complement strand
GGCGAGTTCAATGCTGGAGATTTTTTTCTCATCCAGCATTTTGCGCAGGACGGAAACGGGAGCGTTGATGATTGGGACAGGAGTCATGGTGCAGCAGCGGAGAAAATGAAATGAAAGCCAGGAACAGGAAAAAGTTCTAGTTTTTGACTATTCAATGACCTTGGGAACGAGGTAGAGTCCGGCCTCTGCGTGTGGGGCAATAGCTTGGAACGCTACGTGGCAATCGGTTTCAGTAACGACATCCTCACGCAAACGGGCAGCCAATTCCTGTGGGTGACTCATGGGTTCAATGCCCGTTGTATTAACTGCCTGCATTTGCTCGATCAATATAAATATGCTATCAAGTTGCTCACGCGTAACATCCACCCTGTCTTCCTGTATTGACAGGCGGGCGAGGCGTGCCAGATGCGAGACTTGGACATTGGAGAGCGACATGTGATAAATACCTGCTGAATTTATTAAAAGATGTAGAGTATCATAACCACTCTTGTGCTTTTCTCGGGCGCGCATGTGCGCGGAACGAAACCTCCAACCGGTTCGGAATCCTTATGTTCGGTTTGCTGCGTTCTTATTTCTCCAGTGATCTCGCGATCGACCTTGGTACGGCCAACACTCTGATTTACGTGCGTGGCAAGGGAGTCGTCCTTGATGAACCTTCTGTCGTAGCCATTCGCATTGAAGGTGGGCCGCATTCCAAGCGCATCATTCAGGCGGTTGGGCATGAAGCCAAGCAGATGCTCGGCAAGACTCCAAAGAACATCGAAGCCATTCGCCCGATGAAAGACGGCGTAATTGCCGACTTTGAAGTCACCGAACAGATGATCAAGCAATTCATCAAACGGGTGCACGATTCCAAGCTGCTTTCGCCGAGTCCCCGAATCATCATTTGTGTTCCCTGCGGTTCGACCCAGGTCGAACGTCGCGCCATCCGTGACGCCGCGCTGGCTGCGGGCGCTTCGCAGGTTTTCCTGATCGAGGAACCCATGGCTGCAGCCATCGGCTCGGGCCTGCCGGTTTCTGACGCGCTTGGCTCGATGGTGGTCGATATCGGTGGTGGCACGACCGAGGTCGGGGTCATTTCGCTGGGTGGCATGGTCTACCGGGGCAGCGTTCGGGTTGGCGGCGACAAGTTCGACGAATCCATCGTCAATTACATTCGCCGCAATTACGGTATGTTGATCGGTGATACGACTGCAGAAAACATCAAAAAAGAAATTGGTTCCGCTTTTCCGGGTTCGGAAGTGCGTGAACTGGAAGTCAAGGGCCGCAATCTCGCCGAAGGCATTCCGCGCAGTTTCACGATTTCGTCCAACGAAATCCTCGAAGCCCTTACTGAGCCCATCAATCAGATCGTCTCCTCGGTCAAGATTGCTCTCGAAGAGACGCCACCCGAGTTGGGGGCCGACATCGCCGAGCGCGGTCTGGTGCTGACCGGAGGAGGGGCCTTGTTGCGCGATCTCGATCGCTTGCTGATGGAAGAGACCGGTTTGCCGGTGATCGTTGCCGAAGAACCGCTCACCTGTGTGGCGCGCGGTTGCGGCATGGCGCTCGACAGGATGGACAAACTGGCTTCCATCTTTACGTCGGATTAAATAAATAGAGGCCGATAGCGGGACAAATCAATCCCGAATAACCGTTATCGCTGGGAAGTTATTGGATGTCCGTCTCTGATTTTCAGACACATCCCGTTTTCAGGCGCGGTGTGTCGGCGAAGGTTCGCTTACTTGCCTACCTCACGATCTGTGTGGTGGTGGTGGTGTCCGACTTGCGTTTTCGCTACATGGAGCCCGTGCGGCAATACGTGTTCACGGCTGTTTCGCCTCTGCGTATGGTGGCGTCCGAACCGGTCAAGCTGCTGGGCAATGCCACGGATCATTTTTCCAGCTTGGCGGATTTACAGGAAGAAAACGCCAGGTTTCGCCAACACCAGCTCGACGGTGCCGATCGGTTGCTGCGCTTCGATGAGCTTGAGCAGGAAAACGCAAAGTTACGCAGTCTTCTCGGCATGCGCAAGAAAACACAGGTCAAAAGCATTGCGGCAGAAGTGCTCTATAGCGTGCCTGACTCTTCCTCCCGCAAAGTTATTCTCGATCAGGGCAAAAAGGCGGGTATCACCCACGGGCTCGCGGTAGTCGATGCCGATGGCCTGCTCGGACAAGTAACACGGATTTATTCGTCCCAAGCCGAAGTCACTCTCATCACGGACCGTAATCAGGCGGTTCCGGTGCAGGTTGAGCGTAACGGTCTGCGCGGCGTGATGTTTGGAGTTGGGCAAGGGCTACAGGCATTGGGAGATGTTCCCAAACGCTGGCAACAGGCCATCCAGGGAGATACCGGGCCGGGATCGCTCGAATTGCGTTTTGTGCTCGCCAATGCGGATATTCAGCCCGAAGATCGTCTGGTGACATCGGGGCTTGATGGCATATTTCCGGCTGGTTTGCCTGTAGCGGAAGTTGAGAGCGTTGATCGCGAGGCGGGTGCCTTCGCTCGTATTACCTGCCGCCCCTTGGGAGGGGTCGACAAGAGCCTCAGGGTACTGGTATTGGGTCGCGCGGAATTGCCTCCACCGCAGCCCAAGCCGGAGACCGGCGAACCACCGCCTCCCCCGGTTCCACCGAGGGCAGTACGCCAGTTCGAAAGGAACTGACATGCAATTGAGCAACCGATCCAATCGCCTCCTGAGACCGGCCAAACCGTGGTTCGTATACGCGAGCCTTTTCATTGCGCTCGTGCTGAATTACGTTCCTTTCGGCTACCACCCCGGCATCCCCGACTGGGTAGCGCTGGTGCTGGTCTTCTGGTGCATTCGTGAGCCCCAGCACATCGGCATGGGCATGGGCTTTTTCCTCGGAATATTGGTCGATGTCGGCAAGAGCACGGTCATGGGCGAGCATGCCTTGGCGTATGTGGTACTGGCTTTCATTGCCAATGCCCTGGCGCGACGGATCATGTGGTTTCCGTCGCTGTTACAGGCATTGCACGTACTGCCCATGCTCCTGGTGGCGCAGGGGTTGATGGTGGGCGTGCGAATGTTTGCCGGGGAAGCAATCCCCGAATGGGATCATCTCCTCTCCAGCGTCGTTGGCGCAGCGCTATGGTTGCCGCTGACTTATCTGTTGCTGCTGCCGCAGTTTCAGCCGCTCGACCGGGATGATAATCGGCCAATTTGAGCATCGGAGCCAGGATGAAAGCCTTCGGCGAGCCTGATGAAAATGTAGGGCGTTTCTACATCCGTTTGCTCGTGGCCATCGTATTCGTGCTCATCGGCTGCATCCTGCTGGCGGCACGGCTCTATACACTGCAAATAAAGAACTACAGCCACTACCAGACCCTTGCGGAAGGCAACCGCATTTCTGTGCTGCCGATCGTGCCCCAGCGCGGAGAGATCCTTGATCGCAATGGCGTGGTATTGGCGCGAAATTTCGTCGCCTACAACCTGGAAATCACACCTTCACTCATTGTCAACCTGAAAAAAACGATAGATGAGCTCTCCCTCGTCATCGCTATCGAAGAGAAGGATCGAGTACGCTTCAGAAAATTCTTTGAAAATGACCGTCGCCTGGAGAGTGCGCCGATCCGTACCCGCTTGAGCGACGAGGAAGTCGCGCGCTTCATGGGGCAGCGTTACCGTTTCCCCGGCGTCGATGTACAGCCGCGGAAATGCTGTGGCGGCTTCGTTACCGGCGCGCAGAGCGGCTTGTTTGGAGGCCTCGGCGAGTTCGATGACGCGCACTCGTGGGGCGAAGCGAGAAGCGACGGCGGCGGTGTCATCGGTGCAGCCATTGCACACGACGATGATCTCCATGTCGCCACAGGGTGCTGCGGATGCTCCGGGTGAGGGTGTGGTCAAAGCG
>JAITWP010000303.1 GCA_031285365.1 Azoarcus sp. | reverse complement strand
GCGGTGACGACCGATACCCTCACGGCAGGCACGCACTTTTTCCACGATACCTCGCCGCACGACCTGGGCTGGAAAACGCTGGCGGTCAATCTCTCCGATCTGGCGGCAATGGGAGCCGTGCCGCGATGGGCGACGCTGGCCCTGACCCTGCCTGCCGTCGATGAAGGCTGGATCACGGCCTTCGCCGATGGTTTTTTCGACTGCGCCAAGCGTTATGGCGTGGATCTTGTCGGCGGCGATACCACGCGCGGGCCGCTCGCCATGACCGTGACTCTGTTCGGTGAAGTCCCGATGGGGCAGGCAATCACCCGAGCAGGCGGGCAGGCGGGGGACGATCTCTGGATTTCCGGCTGGCCGGGGCTGGCGGCGCTTGGGTTGATGTGTCTGCAAGGGCGCATCCAGTGTGACGATACCGCGATTAAAGCCCTGCATCGACCGACGCCGCGCGTCGAGGCGGGAGAGGCCCTGCGCGGAATTGCGCACGCGATGATCGACGTCTCGGACGGGCTGGCCGGAGATCTTGCGCATCTGTGCGAATGCTCGAAGCTCGGGGCGATGCTCGACACAACCGCGCTGCCGCTTGCGCCACTCATCGCGACGGGCGCGAACGAGGCGCAGGCTCGCCACGCCCTGCTCGCGGGGGGGGACGATTACGAACTGCTTTTCTGCGCATCACCACAGGTGCGCGATACCCTTGCCGCGCTTGCCCGAAAGCTCGATCTGCCGTTTACCCGCATCGGACGACTCACCGAAGAGGCCGGATCGATTCTGCTGGCCGATGGGCCACAAACTCCCCCACGTCCGCTCGATGTGCGCGGCTACGACCATTTCGCGCCGCACGACTGAGATGTTTGACCTTCGGGACACCCACAGCCCGACGCTTCCGCGATAATGCACGGGTTTTTAGCCCCCTGGTTTTCTGATCCATGCCCCCTTCCCATGTCGTTTTCGATCTCGACGGAACGCTGATCGACTCCGCCGAGGCCATCCTTGCCAGTTATCGTGCTGCGTTTGCCGCGTGCGGGCTGACGCCGGTTTGCAGCATCGAGGCGAACATCGTGGGCCCTCCCCTTGGAGAGACCCTGCGGCTGCTCGCGGGGTGCGAGGATTCCGCGCTCATCACCCGGCTCGCCGACGCTTTCAGGCAATGCTACGACTCGGGCGGTTTGCTGGAAACTCTGGCTTATCCTGGCATCGGCGACATGCTCCGGGCACTGCGTGCGACGGGCATGAGACTGTCAGTTGCTACCAACAAGCGCATTCACCCGACACGGCTGATCATTGAGCACATCGGATGGGTAGATATTTTTGATGCGGTGTACGCGCTTGACCTCTTTACTCCACCGTTGCCCAACAAGGCAGCGATGCTCGGCCGCATGCTTGTCGACCAGGGAATCGATACACGCAGGGCGGTGTACGTGGGCGATCGCATCGAAGACGGTGAAGCCGCCGAAGTCAACAATCTTTCCTTCATCGCCGCGACCTGGGGCTATGGCATTCCGGATGGTGAAGGTTTGGCGGCGCGCTGGCGCAAGGCGGCTACGCCGATTGAACTGAAGCAGATGCTATTGAGCGAAGAATGACCCAACTCGTGCTCGTTGTGCCCGGTCTCGTCTGGCCCGCACCGCAGGCGCTTCATCCGGCGGGAGACGTTCCGCATGCCGCGCTCTCGAGGCTGCTTGGACGCGGGCGGCAGAGCGTGGAATCCGCCGTTTCCTGCGAATACCTGTTGGCGCGGCTTCTTGGAATGGAGCATCGTTACCGGGCTTTCCCGTTCGCGGCACTGCGCCGCCTCGGGGAGAAAGACGGAAGCGAGTACGCGCAAGGCGAGGGCAGGGCACATTGGCTCTGCGCCGATCCGGTGAATCTGTCTTTCATGGGCGGGCACGTTGTGCTCGATGCGTTCAATGAAGGCGAAATCGACGCAACAGAAGCCGCCGCCCTGATCGGCGCCTTGAATGATGAATTCGCCAGCCTCGGTCACTTTTCAGCAGTCACGCCGACGCGCTGGTATTTGCGCATGGAACGCTCCGTAGAGATAGACTTTTTTCCGCTTGATGAAGCGGTTTGTCGCCCTGTACAGAATTTTCTGCCAGTGGAGGGTGATGAGAACGGCCATTGGCGACATGCGTTGAATGAAGTACAGGTTGCACTTCACAACCACCCGGTGAATGCAGCCAGGGAAGCTGTCGGACAGCGATCCATCAACAGCCTGTGGTTCTGGGGCAACGGTGCGCAATCCGCGTCTACCTCATCCGGCAAGCCCCGTTTCGCCGTGCAGGCGCTCGATCCTATGGCGCGCGGGCTGGCGCGGGCAGCTGGAATCGAGCCGGATACGCTGGGCGTGAACTCAGCCTTGTGCGCCGACACGCTGGTTGTGCTCGACATGCTCGCGTCTCCTTTCCGCCATCTCGATTCTGCGCGCTGGCAGGATGCGCTCGCCGTGCTGGAACAGGATTGGTTTGTATCCATCGAGCGAGCACTCGGCAGAGGAGCATTGCGCCATTTCATCCTGCACGTTCCCGGCGAGCGCAGCAGTTTTTCTCTTACGCTCGATCGCGGGGCGCGCTGGTGTTTCTGGCGCAAACCCCTGTCGCTGGCCCATTTATCTCAGACATGACCACGATTCACCCACGCGAGATGCCGTCACGCGCCGTTTCCGCGCTCACCGCCACTGGCGTTTCTCCTCTGCTTGCGCGCCTTTTTGCCGCGCGCGGCGTACATTCTTCGGCCGAACTCGATCTCTCGTTCAAGGCGTTGTTGCCTCCGGATACGCTTACCGGGGCGCGCGAGGCGGCGGAGGTGCTGGCCGATGCCATTGAAGCTGGCGCGCGCATGGTGATCGTGGGCGACTACGACTGCGACGGTGCGACAGCTTGCGCAGTAGGCGTGCGGGCACTGCGAGCGTTCGGCGCGGACGTGCATTATCTGGTTCCTGATCGCGTGCATCTCGGTTATGGGCTGACTCCGTCGATGGTCGAGCTCGCAGCAAGGTTCGATCCCGAGGTGCTGATCACGGTTGATAACGGCATCGCGAGCATCGAAGGCATCGCGGAAGCGCGCGCGCGCGGGATGTCGACGATCATCACGGATCATCACTTGCCCGGCGAAACCCTGCCCGATGCCGATGTGATCGTAAATCCCAATCAGCCGGGTTGCAGCTTTCCGGGCAAATCACTGGCTGGCGTGGGAGTGATGTTTTACGTGATGCTGGCATTGCGGGCTGAATTGCGGATGCGCGGCGCGCTTGAGGGGCAGCGCGAACCGAATCTTGCCAATCTGCTCGACCTCGTGGCCCTGGGAACCGTTGCCGACGTGGTGAAACTCGACCACAACAACCGCATCCTGGTCTCCCAGGGATTGCAGCGTATCCGGGGCGGAAACATACAGCCTGGCGTCCGGGCGCTGTTCGCCGTGGCCGGACGCGATGCCGCACAAGCGACGGCGTTCGATCTCGGTTTTGCGCTTGGGCCACGGCTCAATGCTGCCGGGCGGATTGCCGACATGAGCCTGGGTATCGAATGCCTGCTCGCCGACGATGCGGGACAGGCGCTGAAACTGGCCCGCGAGCTCGACCGCCTGAACCACGAACGACGTGAAATCGAAGTTGAAATGCAGGAGGCCGCGCGTCGGATTCTTGAAGCATTCGACGCCGATGACGACAGATACGCTGGTCTCACGTTGTTCGAATCCGACTGGCATCCGGGTGTGATCGGTCTTGTCGCCAGCCGTGTTCGGGAAAAACTGCATCGTCCAACGATCGCCTTCGCCCGCGGACAGGATGGCGAGTTGAAAGGCTCCGGCCGCTCCATTCCCGGACTGCACCTGCGCGACGCGCTGGAACTTGTCGCTCGCCGGGACTCTGGCCTAGTGCTGCGTTTTGGGGGTCACGCAATGGCGGCGGGCTTAACGATCCATGAAGAAAAACTCCCGGCATTCCGCGACGCGTTCAGGGAAGTGGCCGCCAGTTTGCTCGACCCTGCCGACCTGCAACGCCGTATCGACACTGACGGTCCGCTCGAAGCCGCCGAGATTTCGCTGGAAACGGCTCGCCTGCTCGACCGGGAAGTCTGGGGGCAGGGCTTCCCCCCGCCGGTGTTCGACAACGTTTTTCACGTCGAGCGCCAGCGCATCCTCAAGGAGCGTCACCTCAAACTGGAACTATCGCTCGGTGGCACGAGGCTTGAGGCTGTCCGTTTCAACTGCACCGAGCACGTACCCGACATCATTCACGCTGCCTACCGGTTAAGCATCAACGAATATAAAGGATTGTCGAGCGTGCAGTTGATGCTGGAGCACTTTGGGGACGCCTAAAGTAACACCCTATTCTAACCGTCTTTACATCTTATAAAAAAGACGTGTTGACAAAAAAGGGTAAACCATGATAAATAACTGTTGCAATCGTGACATAGCCTTGTTGTAAAAGGGCAATGTCAATGAAAAACTTACGAAAACTTTACATTCAACGGAGGTTTCGGTACTATTTGGCAATGCGTTACTGTTCTGTCTCCCTTCTTGTGGGCCTTCTGTTATCAGCCCCTTTGAGCGTGAGTGCCACAGTGTCCAAAGCTCAGGACAATCAGGCTCAAGCAGCCATCGTACGTTCTGGGAATACTCAAGGCTCGGCCACTCTTGCGCGCGCAGTCCGTAGCGGCCCCGTGTTTGGGCTCGTGGCGTTTGCGGCGTTTACTTCCACGCGTGCTGCCCGTGACCCGATTCCCGTGTTGACTCCGACCGAGCTTTCCAGCCATGCCCCGATCGCTGTCACCGCTGCTGCCAACACGCTACTGAATACAGTCAAAACCACGTCCAATAACACGGCTTTGATGCAAGTCGTCGAATCCTCCTACGCTGCGGCGATCTCCTCCGGCAACAAGTCGGGGTTGAGCGGCCTTGCAACCGCGAGGCATTCTCCAAGCGCCTCCGCCGTGCAGAAACTGCTCGGCGAAGGTTTGATGTACATCGGCGTGCCCTATCGCTGGGGGGGAACCTCTCCAATCACTGGCATGGATTGCAGCGGCCTCGTGCAGCTTGTCTTCCGCAATGCCGTGGGAATCGACCTGCCGCGTACCGCGCTCGAACAGGCAGGGCAGGGGTCCAGGGTCAGCGTGCGTGAACTCAAACCCGGCGATCTGGTGTTCTTCAATACCATCGGCGCCAACATCTCCCATGTCGGCATCTATGTGGGTAACGGCAAGTTCCTGCATGCTCCTGCCACGGGCAAACTCGTACGCATCGACAAGCTCTACACCCGATTCTGGGCAACACGCTATGTCACGGCTCGTCGCATGATAAACGATGCCGAGGGGTCGACCCGGCTTGCCGCAGCACTTGCTGCTACCACTGCCACCGCCACCTCGACCGAGTAAGTCGCCGGAAGGCTCGGGCGGCTCATTCACCGCCCGCTGTGGGAAATCACGCTCCATCTTCGCCGAGATTTTGTAACACAACACTTAGGGTGTATGGTTTCGCGCACGATTCCCTGGCTCGACAGTTCAGATGATTTTCCCGATCCCTCCTCGGCCCTGGAGGAACCCAACGGCCTGCTGGCTGCCGGAGGCGAACTTTCGCCGCAATGGTTGCTTGCCGCCTATCGGCGCGGAATTTTCCCATGGTATAACGTTGGCGATCCCATTCTGTGGTGGAGTCCCAATCCGCGCCTCGTCCTCTTTCCGCATGAAATCCGGATTCATCGCTCATTGCGGCGAATTTTGCGCCAACGTCGCTTCGAGGTACGCATTGATACCGATTTTTCTGCCGTCATCACAGCTTGCGCGAAGCCGCGCGAATCCGGTGCCGGAACATGGATTCTCCCGGCCATGCAGGTTGCCTACCATAGAATGTTTGAACTTGGGTATGCCCATAGCGTTGAGTGCTGGCTAAAAGGCCAACTGGTAGGCGGACTTTACGGGATGGCGCTTGGTCGTGTGTTTTTCGGCGAATCCATGTTTTCGCTCGAAACGGATGCTTCAAAAGTCGCACTTGTTCATCTTGCAAAGCTGCTTGTAGCCGAGGATTTCGCTATGATTGACTGCCAGATGAGCACCGCGCACTTGTTGTCGATGGGTGCGCGGGAAATTTCCCGCAACGAGTTCTGTGCCGGACTTGAACGCTGGGCAGTGTCGTCCATTTCGCCCCGGCGCTGGCCCGCTGACCTGGCGGCATCGATCGACTGGAACGGAACCGCCGTGGACTGAAGCGCCCATGCGTCAGAACGACAATTTCTCACCGATCCACTTCTACGCCACCGCGCCGTACTCCTGTTCTTATCTGCCGGAGCGAACGGCACGTTCGCAGGTTGCGCTGACCAAGGTCGTTGAGACGCCTGGTCCGGCTCCCGAAACCGACATGAATCCCGACCTCGCTGCTGCCTACAGCACACTGCTCGTGCAGCATGGTTTCCGACGTAGCGGCACGTTCATCTACCGTCCGCATTGCGACGATTGCCATGCCTGCGTGCCGGTACGTCTGCCCGTGGAGCGTTTCGTCCCTGATCGCGGGCAGCGCCGCGTCATGCAGCGCCATGCCAACCTCTCCGCCCGCATCTGCCCCCCGGTGTTCAGCGAGGAGCATTTCCTCCTCTATCAGCGTTACCTGCATATGCGTCACCCTCAGGGCGGCATGGACGAGGACAGCCGTGAGCAGTATCAGCAGTTCCTGCTGCAAAGTCCGGTCGAGTCTTTCTTCGTTGAGTTTCGCGAGGATGACGCCCTGCGTATCGTCTGCGTCATCGACAAGCTGGAGGAAGGTCTTTCCAGCGTCTACACCTTCTTCGATCCCGAACTGCCGCGCGCTTCACTCGGAACCTACGCCATACTGTGGCAAATCCAAACCTGCCGTCAGGCAGGTTTGCCTTACCTGTACCTCGGCTACTGGATCAGGGAAAGTCGCAAAATGGCTTACAAGACTCGCTTTCGGCCGATTGAGGGGTATCGGGAAGGGTATTGGCGGGAGATAGAAGCTATCTCTTCTCCGCAATTTCCGCGAGCTTGATCCAGGTCGCTATCACCGTATCCGGGTTGAGTGAGATGGTCTGGATGCCTTCTTCCATCAGCCAGGCAGCGAAATCGGCATGATCGGACGGGCCTTGCCCGCAAATGCCGATGTATTTCCCGAGACGATTGGAGGTCTGGATTGCCTGTGAGAGCAACATCTTGACTGCCGGGTCGCGCTCATCGAACGCATGTGCAATCAGCCCCGAGTCGCGATCGAGCCCCAGAGTAAGTTGTGTAAGGTCGTTGGAACCGATGGAAAATCCATCGAAATACTGTAGAAACTGATCCGCGAGCAATGCATTGGACGGAATCTCGCACATCATGATGAGCTTGAGTTCGTTCTCGCCGCGCTTGAGCCCACGTTCAGCGAGGAGATTTACGACGCCTTCCGCCTCGGCAAGGTTGCGCACGAAGGGAATCATGATCTGCACGTTGGTCAGGCCAATCTCGCCTCGAACCTTGCGCATGGCGGCGCATTCCAGTTCGAAGCAATCCCGGAAGCTGTCAGCGATGTAGCGCGACGCGCCACGGAAACCGAGCATCGGGTTTTCTTCTTCCGGCTCGTAGAGATGACCGCCCAGAAGCTTGCGGTATTCGTTCGACTTGAAGTCGGACATGCGCACGATCACCGGCCTGGGGTAGAACGCGGCAGCGATGGTCGCCACGCCCTCGGCCAGTTTGTCGATGAAGAACTGCCGGGGACTGGCGTAACCGCGCGCTCTCAGCAGGATTTCTTCGCGCAGGGAAGCCGGAGCCTGATCGATTTCGAGAATCGCCTTGGGGTGGATGCCGATCATGTTATTGATGACGAATTCCAGCCGGGCCAGCCCCACGCCGCTATTGGGAATCTGCGCAAATTCGAAGGCAAGTTCGGGGTTGCCCACGTTCATCATGATCTTGAGAGGCAACTTGGGCAGGTTGCCCATATCGGTGGTGGAGATTTCGAACTTCAGCTTGCCACGGTAGACATAGCCGGTATCGCCCTCGGCGCAGG
>JAITWP010000259.1 GCA_031285365.1 Azoarcus sp. | reverse complement strand
CTGGCAACCCTCTCGGCGAGTGCCAACCGCAAGGCGCAGGCCGGTTTCGAGCCGCTGGTTCCAGGATTCGTCCGGGTTCCCTATGGAAAAATCGACGCAGTGCGCCAGATTGCCTCGCGCAGCCGCGACGTGGTGGCGGTGATGCTGGAAGTCCTTCAGGGCGAAGGCGGTGTCAATACCGTGAGCGATGAATACCTGCGCGACCTGCGTGGCGTGTGCGATGAGCACGGCTGGCTCCTGATACTCGACGAGGTTCAATGCGGCACGGGTCGCACCGGCAAATGGTTCGGTTGGCAGCACGCGGACGTTCGGCCCGATGTCATGACGCTTGCCAAGGGCCTCGCTTCGGGAGTGCCCATTGGGGCCTGCCTGACTTCGGGGCGGGCTGCCGGTCTCTTCCAGCCGGGCAACCACGGCACCACATTCGGCGGCAATCCACTGGCCTGCGCAGCGGCGCTTGTCACGCTCGATGTCATTGCCGAGGAAGGGCTGATGGACAACGCGGCGCGCGTGGGAGAAACCATTCGCGCCGGGTTTGCCAGTGCGCTCAAAGGCGTGGCGGGCGTGGTAGACATTCGCGGGCGCGGGTTGATGATTGGCATCGAACTCGACCGTCCGTGCGGAGAACTGGTCGCGCGTGCGCTCGACGCCGGATTGCTCATCAACGTGACCTCGGATAGCGTAGTTCGTTTTCTGCCCGCGCTCATCTTCAGTGACAGCGACGCCAAAACCCTCGTCGAGGGACTCGCGCCGCTGATTCGTGAATTTCTGTCGCAATGACGAATGATGATCAGGAGAGAGACCTCCATGATTCCACCCAGACACTACCTGCAATTCAAGGATTTCAACGCCGAGGAATATGCCTATCTGTTCCGGCGCGCGCGCTGGATCAAGGATAAATTCAAGCGTTACGAAACGTACCACCCGCTGTTCGACCGCACGCTGGTGATGATTTTCGAGAAAGCCAGCACGCGCACGCGCCTGTCCTTCGAGGCCGGGATGCAGCAGTTGGGCGGCTCGGCAATCTACCTCAATACGAGCGATTCGCAACTCGGGCGCGGTGAGTCCATCGAAGACTCGGCGCAGGTCATCTCGCGCATGAGCGACATCGTGATGATCCGCACCTTCGAGCAAAGCACCGTCGAACTTTTCGCGGCCAACTCGCGGGTTCCGCTCATCAACGGCCTGACCAACGAACTGCACCCCTGTCAGGTATTGGCCGACATCTTCACCTTCATCGAGCATCGCGGCCCGATCCAGGGCAAAACCGTGGTCTGGGTAGGGGACGCCAACAACATGTGCAACACGTGGCTACAGGCTGCCGAAGTGCTGGATTTTCGCGTCCATGTTTCCTCGCCGCCGGGTTATGGCCCCCGGTCGGAGAGGATCAACCTTGTCGGGGCGGACCGTTTCCAGTTGTTCGACAATCCAAGGGACGCCTGCCGGGGCGCGCATCTCGTCACGACCGATGTGTGGATGTCGATGGGGTTTGAGGCCGAAAACGAAGCCCGTCGCAAGGCTTTTGCCGGTTGGTGTGTCGACTCCGACCTGATGGCCGTGGCTGCGCCGGATGCCGTGTTCATGCATTGTCTGCCTGCGCACCGGGGCGAAGAAGTTGCCTCGGAAGTGATCGACGGCCCGCAATCACTTGTATGGGACGAGGCCGAAAACCGGATGCACGCGCAAAAGGCGCTGATGGAATTCCTCCTGCTGGGCCGCGTCGATGAGGGTCTGGACGGCGTTCGGCCCGCCACGAACTACTGTTGAACAAACGGAAACGATCATGAGCAACGTCAACAAAGTCGTGCTCGCCTACTCGGGCGGGCTGGATACCTCTGTGATCCTCAAATGGTTGCAGGATGTCTATCAATGCGAAATCGTCACCTTCACCGCCGATCTCGGGCAGGGCGAAGAACTCGAACCGGCGCGGCACAAGGCGCTCAAGGCCGGTATCAAGCCGGAAAACATCTTCATCGACGATTTGCGCGAAGAGTTCGTGCGCGATTTCGTCTTCCCCATGTTCCGCTGTAACGCCATCTACGAAGGCGAATATCTGCTCGGCACCTCCATTGCCCGACCGCTGATTGCCAAACGCCAGATCGAAATCGCCCGCGCCACCGGATCGGATGCCGTCTCGCACGGCGCCACCGGCAAGGGGAACGACCAGGTGCGTTTCGAGCTGGGCTATTACGCGCTGATGCCCAACATCAAGGTCATTGCGCCCTGGCGCGAATGGGATCTTCTCTCGCGCGAAAAACTCCTTGATTACGCCGAAAAGCACGATATTCCCATCGAACGCAAGCACCGCGAAGGCGGTTCGCCCTATTCGATGGATGCCAACCTGCTGCACATCTCCTATGAAGGGCGGCACCTCGAAGACCCCGCCGCCGAAGCCGAAGAAGCCATGTGGCGCTGGACGGTTTCCCCGGAAAAAGCGCCCGATGCTCCGGAATACATCGATCTCGAATTCGTCAATGGCGACCTTGCCGCCATCAACGGGCAAAAGATGAAAGCCCACGAGTTGCTTGCCAGACTCAACGAACTGGGCGGCAAGCACGGCATTGGGCGGCTCGATCTCGTCGAAAACCGCTACGTCGGCATGAAGAGTCGCGGCTGTTACGAGACTCCGGGCGGTACCATCCTCCTGCGCGCCCATCGCGCCATCGAATCCGTCACCCTGGATCGGGAAGTCGCCCATCTCAAGGACGACCTCCTTGCCCGTTACGCCAGCCTCGTCTACAACGGCTACTGGTGGAGCCCCGAGCGTTACGCCCTGCAAGCCCTGATCGACTTCACCCAGCAGGTCGTCAATGGCTGGGTGCGGCTGAAACTCTACAAGGGCAACGTCATCGTCGTTTCGCGCGACTCGAAGACCGATTCGCTTTTCGACCCCGGCATTGCCACCTTTGAAGACGACCAGGGCGCTTACGACCAGAAGGATGCCCACGGCTTCATCCGGTTGAATGCGCTACGCATGCGCATCGCCGCCAACGCCCGCATCAAGCGGGGACAAGCCTGACGCGGGAGTTTTCATGCCTTCATTCGACATTCTTTCCGAAGTCGACCTCGTTGCCCTGCGCAACTCGGTCGACGTCGCCAATCGCAAAATCGGCAACCGCTACGATTTCAAGGGAACCGATGCCCGCGTCGAGCAGAACGACAAACTGCTCACCCTGTACGGCGACAGCGATTTTCAACTGGGGCAGATGAAAGACATCCTCCTGCCTGAAATGACCGCCAAAAAGGTCGATGTGCGTTGTCTCGACTATAAAGACCTGCAAAAGGTTTCCGGCAACAAGGTCAAGCAGGAAGTTCTGGTGCGGGTTGGGGTCGAGCAGGAGTTGGCAAAGAAAATCGTCAAGCTCATCAAGGACGCCAAGCTCAAGGTACAGGCGGCCATTCAGGGGGACGCCGTGCGCGTCTCCGGGGCCAAGCGCGATGTGTTGCAGGAAGCCATCGCGCTCGTGAAAAAGAACGTCACCGATTATCCGCTTCAGTACGGCAACTTTCGGGATTGAAAATGAAGGTACACATTTACAGGGACAAGGCGCAGGCTGGACAGGCCTCAGCCTTGTTGCTCGCGGCAAAGATCATTGAAAATCCCGATTGCGTACTGGGGATGGCGACAGGCTCCACTCCGCTGCCGACCTACGAATCGCTGGTGGAACTCTACAATCAGGGCATCATTGATTTTGGCAGGGTTCGTACATTCAACCTGGATGAGTATGTAGGTATCAGCCGCTCGCACGAACAGAGCTATTTCCGGTTCATGTTCGACAACCTCTTCTCAAAGATCAACATCAAACCGGAAAACGTGGCGGTACCCAACCCCGTATCGGCCAATCTCCAGGACGACTGCCTCTCCTATGATGCGGCTATCAAGGCTGCTGGCGGGATCGACATCCAGGTTCTCGGGATCGGGAACAACGGACATATTGCGTTCAATGAGCCTGGTAGAACATTTACCTTTGCGACTCACATTGTTGAACTGACAGAAAATACCATCGAGGCCAACAAGCGTTTCTTCAGCAGCATTGATGATGTGCCAAAGAGAGCGATCACGATGGGTATCGGGTCGATCATGCAGGCAAAAGAGATCGTGATGATCGCCACCGGCGAAGCCAAGGCCGAGGCAGTGAAGGCCATGATAGACGGCCAGATTGACCCACAGTGCCCCGCGTCCATTCTGCAACTTCACCCTGCGGTTACGGTGTTTCTTGATGAAGGGGCGGCGGCGTTGCTTTCTCGGTGAATAACCCCAGTTTGGGCAGTGCTGCACGGTGCAATGCTCGATAAGGCCCGAGCTTGTCTTATGGCGCCAGAAGCAGAACCTTGAACTGGCTTGGCACTATACGCATTCCGACCATATTAGTCGAATTCTGCAAAGACATACTCGTCACGCGTGTTGCCGGAGTTCCCTTCAGCAACACAGTGAAAGCGCCCGTCAAGTGCCGGGAAGGGCCCATTACCGTGCCGGAAGCCACGCCCAACGCAACACCGGCATTGTCGCCATTGGTCATCGGCGCAAACGATGCCATGTTATGCGCGGGCGTTCCGCCCCACAGAATGTTATAAGTTCCTCCCGGAATATACGTTGGCCCCATGGCAACATTCGGATAAGGAATCGGAACAGGAGTCGGCGTTGGTGTCAGGCACACGTCGGGAAACGCCAGATCCATTCCCATCATCTGCGAATTGGCGAACATCGTTTTCTCCTGCTTATCAACCTACATGGATTTGAGCAGCGTCGACTTTGACAAGTTTCTCGCCGGTCACTATTGACGTTTTCGCATGGACGCGCGCCAGCTCTTCGGCCTCGTAATCCAGATAACCGACCCTGGCCTGATCGGTTTGCTCCACCATCCGGAAAACATTGCGGCTGATCTGCATCACACGGTCAACCACCGTCTCGCACAACTGGCCGATCAGGCGTACAACCCCGACCGTTCCTTTCAACTCGCGTCCGGCGTATTGCATTTCATCCACCACGCAATCGCCCTGGCGTGCCCGTAGTGACAACTGATCCGTCTGCACCGTCAAGCCGTTTTCCCCCTGGAGATTCACTTGCCTGGCGCTATGTACCGTAACGTTGCCCTGCGCTGCGGACAGCAATACATCGCCGGGCATCTCTAGATGAGTCATTGATGCATCGGCCTGTTCGATCACCGCCAGAAGAAAAACACGGGCACTGTCCCCGGCGAGCAACACCGTATCTCCGGTCTCGGGTTTCAGCAAACAACTGGCCGCACGCCGGCATTTCCAGGGCTGTCCTTCGCATTCCACAAGGAATAGTCCGTCATCCAGCTCCCGTACAACTGTTCCAAATAGTTGTACCGGGTGGTTAGCCTCCGGCGCTATTTTTTTCATTGCCACGTTCATTGTTTTGTTCCCTTATAAAGAAAGTCGCTTGGCCGAAGCGGCGCAGTCGCGATTCAGCGGCCACTGCGCTTCGCAGACCACGATTCTGCCTCGTACAATTCGGGGTGATTTTCCAGAATCCCCTTGCGGCTGCCCCATTTCACGCCATCGGTCAGCGCCCGATGAAACTGTGTTCGCATGAAAGTTGCGCCACGAAAATCCGCGTGACTCAGATCGGCGTGCGAAAAATCCGCATAGGTCAGATCACAGTCGGAAAACACCGCCCTTGCATCACGCACACGATGCATGATGCACTGCTGCATGCTGGAACCGGAAAAATCTACGCCATCCAGCCAGGCATCGGCCCAGATACTCTGGTCGAACTTTGCCCTACGACAATCGGCCCCTTCCAGATGTGCATCGGGAAACAACGCCATCGGCGCTTGTGCGCCCGTCAGCTTTGCCTTCTTCAGATTGGCGCCTTTGAAGCCGCACTGCGTCAGATCTGCTTGCGAAAAATCGCATTCCTCCAGCTTTGCGTCTGTGAACTGACAGGCAAAAAACCTTTGCCCGACAAAAGACTGGCCGCTCAGGTCGGCCTCGACAAAAATGGCATTATCAAAAGCCGCTTCAGCAAACCGCGTACGCCGCAAATCCAGTTGAAAGCATACGACCTGCTTTAACGTATTTCCGGAAAAATCCGCTTCGTTCAGATTACATTCAATGAATGCCGTCTTCTCCAGATGCGCGCCGACGAACCGTGAACTCGTCAGATCGGACTTGACAACCGCCGCTTCCAGCAACTCGGTTGCCCCGAAGTCGCATCCTTGCAGTGTGCTCTCGATAAAATTTGCGTTCTTGAGATGTCCTTCGACAAAAAGCGCCTTCCCCATCGAGCATTGGATGAACTTTGTTTGCAGCAGGTTGCCTTTTGAAAAATCGCATCCAATCAGCGTCGACTCCATGAAAACACTCTCATGGAGGTTGGTACCGACCAGACTTGCGCCATCGAACTTTGTCTTCATGAACATCCCGCCGGACAAATCCAGGCCATCCAGCTTCAAACCGCTGCAATCCAGTTCCGAGACCGGCTCGCCTCCCTTGACCATTTGCAGCAGCTTTTCGGGCGTCATCACCATGTTCATGCCTGCTCCGCATTTTTCTTGCGAAGGGGATAAATCTTCATACGTTTCTTGAATGTTCCGTCCATCAGTGTCGACTTATCCATTAGCGACTGCGACACATCGGCCTGAAACAGATTGCCTCCTCGCAAATCCGCATCGACAAATATTGCTTTTTGCAGAATCGTCTGAATCAGGTCGGCATTGTTCAGTTTTGCCCCGGTCAGGTCGCTTCGGATGAACATGCTGCCCGGCGCCGAAATCTCCCGCAAATCCGCCCCCTTCAATATCGCCTCGGACATATCGGTGGTTTCCAGCCGCGCCCCATGAAAACGGGCATCCATCAGCGGTATCTGCCGGAAATTGCATTGCACCAGTTTCGCCCGCGAAAAATCAGCGTGGTTCAGGCTGGTTTCCTTTGCAAACGCTACCGAGATCAACACTGCATCGCTGAAATTCGTTTCATCGGCCTGGGTTTCGACAAAGGCTCCGCTATCGAACGTTGCTTCAGAAAAACTGACCTTCTCGAATTCGCACTGTAAAAATATCGATTTGCGAAACATCGCGTTGTCAAACGATACGCGTTGCAGTGACGCCCCCATCAGCACCACATTATCCAGCATGGCTCCGTTAAACCAACATTCGGTAAAGCGCACTCCTTCGTTCGGTAAATTTATCTCTGTATCCGGCATCCATTCTTCTTTGGGTGTTTGCGGAATTTTTATCAACTGCAATTGGCTGCAATGCGTTCCGGTGAAATTGCATTGCTCGAACAATGCGTCCAGCATGGTTGTGTTATCGAACTGGGCCCCGGCAAACGACGTTTTCTTCCCCTTCGCCAGGGACAGATTGGTTTCCTTGAATTTTGCATCGTTAAAAGACGCTTCAGTCAGTTGCGTCCGCACCAGCACCGCTCCGGAAAAGTCTGCGCCATCCAGGCGCGCCCGCGACAGATCGGCGCTTTCCAGCAACGCCTCGCGGAAATTTGCCCCTTCCAGATTCATCTCTGACAAATCCGCCCCGGTCAAATCCATCCCGGAGAAATCGCGCGTAGAAGCGTAAATTTCTTTAACCTGATTGCGAATCTTTTGCGCCTGCTCGGGCAGCAACCGATCTGCTGCCTCCTGAAATTGTGCGGACATCCGATACATCTTGCGTTGGTTTTCCTCGCTGTCCTGAAAAAGTTTCTGCATCTTTGGATCATCCAGCACTCCTGCTGCCGCCTGGTCGGGATTTGGCCCCAGGCTGTCGCGGACGCGCGCCAACTCATCGCTGGCGCGAAAAGTTGGTGGCCCTTTTGGTAAGGACGGATTCTCCAGCACGCTGGTATCCATACCTGCCTCTGCCGCTTTTTTCAGGGCTTCGGCTTTCTGGGTTTCCATGTCTTTCTTCGCCTCGACCAGTTTCTGCATTGCCTCCTCTTTCTTCTTTTCCATCTGCGCCATAAATTCCGGGAGGTCGTCGAGTTTGGGCAGCGGTTCTTCTGGGGGTGAGGGCGGCAAATAGTCATCCGGGTTCAAACCCATCTGGGCGACGCGGGTTCGTTCCGTTTCTCGAAGATTTTCCGCATGCGCCTTCATGTTACGCCGCATTGGGCTATCGTCTTTCAACAGGTCGTCATCCAGCCACGGCCCCAGAATGCTTTCCGGCAACAAATCCTTGTCCCGCAGCGCATAGAGCGCCCCTTTTTCCGGATCAATGCGCTGCCGCCAGATCTCGCGGTAATACGCGATATCCTTGCCTTGCCCAGGTAATTCAATCGCCGGCATGATGTGCAGAATATCTGCCGCATCGTCCTCAATAGCTTCCGTACTTCCATGCCAGATCAGGATTGCCTGTTCCAGATGCGGCACAAACCATGCTGTCGTCAAACGCAGCGGCGGTACTTCCTCAAAAACCTCCTCGCCTTTGCGTTTACGATTGACGAAACAACGCGCATGCCAATCCGGTAGACGGCCTTTCAGGCAGTGTTTTTCTGGATGCATATTCCAGATTTCATATTCCGCACCCGCTGGCAAACGATCCAGTTCCGGCCATTGTTGATCTTCCGGCGCAGCGTTGAACATGCGCCAGTCGATGTCGTCGGCAAACCCCGGAAGACGCTCTTTCAGCCACTTACCGTCGTAATGGCCCATTTTACTAAAGCGCTGCGGCCAGGTGATGTCGATCATTCCCAAGCTGGTGGGCTCGACTTTCTGATCCGGAGACTGAATACGGCCATGCCAGGATTCGATATTAGGCAAACGGCGCACACGGTTGCCCTCAATGATTTCTTCTTCCGCACCACGTCCCAGCGGATTTTTTGCATACATTGCCCCACCATAAGCATGCGCCCAATCGACAAGCATCTTTTCAAAATGGGCTGGCTCGGTTGGTTTTCCGCCTTTCCAGAAACGATCGCCGAAGGCGATGATGTTTTTTTCCAGGTTACCAACACGAACTCTGCCCAAGCAGGCGGTTTTGTCTGCCTGATGATGGGTATGAATCGCGCCGCTGACAAGGAACTCGGGGAGGAATTTGGGGATGCTTTGGTCGATAAGGCCTTGGCTGTTCAATTCTTTTTCAGCAAGCTGCCAGAGGTCTTGTTCGCCTTTGAGGCGGGGTTGGGGGTCAAGGGAAATAAGGCCCAGGATGGAGATGCCGAGATAGTCCTGCCCTTTGTAGCGGAAGGGGCGAACTAGTAGGCTTAAGCGAAGGGGTTTGGTGGTTTTCACTTTAAC
>JAITWP010000246.1 GCA_031285365.1 Azoarcus sp. | reverse complement strand
AGCCGATCGACGACGGCCTTGGCTGCGGCAGTGCCGACGACATCCAACAGAGTGGCGCTGGCTTTGGTGTTCTCGATTCTCCGAATCGCTCCCGCGAGCGCGCGAACCTTCTCCGGGGAAACCAGGCAGACCACGGTAGTAACGGCTTCCAGCAACCTGTCCATGTCACAAGTCCGCAAAAAACGCAGCATCCCCTCGATCGAGGGTTTGCACCAGCAACGATCGGTCGAGATAACGATTGCTGCGCTCGCACGATGTCTCGGCGACCAAGCTGCACGCATGGCAAGCCGCAGCATGGAGCGAGCGATCTTTGGCCGGATCATGTTCCGAACAAAGCGGATCGGATGAACAGACCTTCGACCGATGTAATGCCTGCCGGAGCAAGCGACCAAGGTTTTCGGGTTTGCCAAGATCGACGAGACCGCCCAGCGTACCGTCAGAGTCGGCTGCCGCCGTGTAGATCAGGATGCCTGCCTGCGGATTCGTACCTGACACACCGGCATAGATGCGTTCCCGGATGCTCGCGGCGTTGTAGCCGCATTCCAGCGCCAATTCACGAATGAGCAAGTGCGAGAGCGTGTGCAACATGGCGTACCGGATGCCTGGATAGCCTTCGTCCGGGTCGAGGCGGCGCGAGTTGCGCCATCCGCGATGTCCGCCTTCGAGCATCCGATCCGCCTGTCTGACGCCCGCTCGCCCTTCCCACGCTTGGATCGCCGCTTCATCGAACTGGATGAAGATGCCCTCACCGTGAACCTGATTCGCTGGAACCCAATCCGGTGCGCGACGCGCAAGGTTCGCCCTTTGCGGACGCTCACTCGGATCGCTCGATTCCTCTGGCGCTTCGACACGGGTAAAGCCCAACAAAGCATTCACCTCGCGCAGCCGTTCCAGCAAGAGCACTTTGCCGATCTGCCTCTCGAAGCCAGCAGGCGTGCCCACCTTCTTGCTCATGAAGTGCGGGTAGTCCGTGGGCGGGTTGGCTTGCGTCAACACCTCCCATTCCGGAGCCTTGATGTCGTCCTCGCCAACGGTGTCTTGTCCATTACTGTTGCGGTGAGTTTCGATGGCTGCCCAGATTTCCGATGCAGGGTATTTGTCGATGCCCGGCAGCGTTCCGCCCCTCTTCAACATCTTTACCGCTACTGCAACGGCGGACTCGGACTCCAGGTCGTGAAAGAACCCCCAACCGTCCTCTATCAATTGACCAAGCGGGTCTTTGGCCTGCGGAATGGCGAGCGCCGACAGCGTGATCGGGAACCAGCTATTCGTCGAACCCAACAGAACGGCTCGCGCTTCTTCATCGCATTCGTCGTCGAAATGATCGAGGTGAGGATGCCTGCCCCGGCAACTCGGGAGGTTTTCCTTCCCGGCTTGGCCGAAAGCGTGCGCCATGCTGCGAGATGCGCCACATTTGCACTTCACCCAGAGGTTCTCGGTTTGCAATGACGCGCCGTCTTCATAGAAGTACAGCGATTCCATGCAGGGTGAATTTCCACGGTGGACGAAATACCGCCACGGGAAATCGTCGAGATGACCGTTGCGGCAGGCCAAAAGAAAGCGCGCCGGAACCGCGTCGGCATCTTTGGCTGCCAAGGTTCCCTTCGATCCCGTGCATCCCTTGTGGACGAAACGGGTGCGCTCCGGGCGATAGCGGTCTTCCTTGATCTCGAACAGCTTCACATCGAAGGGCGATAGCAAACCGCATTTCACGCATCGCATCCAGCGTGGAAATGGACGCACGGGCACGCCCATGTATGCCTCTGCCGACCACGGGTCGGCGAGTTCGCTCTTTTGAAACGGCGGCATACGCAGGTTTTCCACCTGCGACCCGAGCACCTTGCGAACGGCGGCGAGCAAGCGTGGTTCAGTAATGGGTTGGCAACGATCTTTTTCCCACTGGTCGATGCCCAGCGTCACCACCGACAGGTTCGGCAAGTCGATCAACGCGCCCGGCCCATATGTCCACAGCAGTTGGCTGGGGCGCACCTCTCCGACGGGTGTCTTATTGGTACTCATGGTCAATCCCCGTCCCTTGGCACCGGACGTACCTTCCACTCGCGTTCATCCGAAATATGTACCGTATTCATGATCAAACGCACGCCCGGCTCCACTTCGCGCATCGACATCGGAACCGTCCAGTTGTCCCATGCCTCGATACCCGGCGGGCTAATCAGCTTGACCATCGTCGCGGCCTGTGTGCCACGCTTTTCGTAGCCCAGGGTTCGGCCTGGAATGCTCACCTCCTTGGCCCATTCGTCGGCACGTTCCTTCAATTCGCGCTCCGCCAATTCCTTCATGGGGTTCCCGCTGACATTCCGAGCGCGCTTCACCAGCACGCCAATGGCTTCGGTGATTTCGGGCTTGTCTGACTTGTCGAGTTCATCTGCCCCCTCGTTCGGGCTAAACGCCTCGTTCTCCAGACGCATCAGTGAAAGGAGCGCGCCAGTCAAACCGCGATCCATCGCCCGTGGCGAGAACGGCGTCACCGACTGCGCCTCCACATGCTTGTAGAA
>JAITWP010000205.1 GCA_031285365.1 Azoarcus sp. | reverse complement strand
CAGATGAAACAGGTCGCATTTGATAGTGCTGACATCATTGTTTCATCGGCAACTATACTTCATGAAGAAGCATTAGCTCACAGCAAGGCGAAACATTGTGCTCTCATTCCGAACGGTGTCGATGTTCAGCATTATCAAAATGCACTATCTTTGCCAGTTCATCCCGAATTATTGTGCAATTTCAAGATGCAGTATCAACGTATCGTTGGCTATTTTGGAGCCATTGCACCATGGCTATGGTACGAAGTCATTGAGCAGGTGTCTGCTTTAATGCCAGATGTAGGATTCGTATTTATCGGACCGGATTACAATGACTGTGTGCCTAAGCTACCGCAACGCAATAATGTTATTTATACTGGCGCGGTTGACTATGCGGTTTTGCCAGCCTATGCACGCTTGTTTGACGTGTGCTACATTCCATTTCGCCCTGGCGATATTGCGCGTACAACATCGCCACTGAAATTGTTCGAATATTTTGCGCTTGAAAAACCAGTTGTTGCTACTGCCGACATGAGTGAATGCGTTGCCTTTCCGGAAGTTTTTGCGGGCGGCGACGCAATAGAACTCACTGAGGCAATCAATAACGCCTTCGCAGCTTGTGGTGATGAAAGTTATTGCATGAAATTGCGAGAACTTGCAGATGCAAACAGTTGGAACGTTCGTGCGTCGGCTTACTTGTCAGCACTGGAAGACTGAAATTCCATGAAAAGAATCCTCTGCGTCATAGGCACGCGCCCTGAGGCCATAAAAATGGCACCAGTCATCCTGGCCTTGAAAAACGAAACCTGGACAGACGTACGAGTTTTAGCCACGGCACAACACCGCCAAATGCTGGATCAGGTCATGAACTTTTTTGGGATCGAACCCGACATTGACTTGAATATCATGCGCCCCAACCAGATGCTCACGACCTTGACCGCGCGTTTATTGCTCGATCTGGAAGATGTTTTACAAGCGGAACGCCCAGACATAGTGCTCGTGCAGGGCGATACAACCACGGTAATGGCTGTTGCGCTGGCATGTTTCTACCACCGCACTCCCGTTGGGCATGTTGAGGCGGGATTGCGCACGTGGGACATGCAAAACCCTTTCCCCGAGGAAGCCAATCGTGTCATCGTCGGCAAATTGGCGCGCTGGCACTTTGCCCCCACCGAGAGTTCCCGGCAGAATCTTCTGAAAGAGGGTGTCACCAACTCTGCAATAGTAGTCACGGGTAACACGGTGATAGACGCCCTGTTGATGAGCGCCTCCAGGGATCTAAAACTTGGCATTGATCTGGATTTCGATAAACGCCTGGTGCTGATCACTTCGCATCGCAGGGAAAATTTCGGAAAACCGTTTCGTAGCATTTGCCGTGCCTTGTGTACGTTGGCTGAAAATAATCCAGATGTTCAATTTCTCTACCCAGTACACCCAAACCCGAATATCACGAATGTAGCTCATGAGTTTTTGAAGGATCTGCCGAACTTTGTGCTTTGCTCCCCTCTGGACTATGCACCTTTCATTGCTGCGATGAAGCATGCTCATATCATTCTGACCGACTCTGGAGGTGTACAGGAAGAAGCACCTGCCCTCGGAAAACCGGTGCTTGTTTTACGTGATGAAACTGAACGACCGGAAGCTGTTGAACAGGGTGTTGTGAAACTGGTGGGATCGAACAATGATCGCATCGTCGAAGAAGCACAACGGCTGCTTAATGATGAGTCCGCCTATCGCGCCATGGCGCGTGGCGTATCCCCATATGGTGATGGTCATGCCGCCGAACGAATTACGAAAACATTACGCGAGTATTTTGCTTGACGCGCCTCATTTACCTGGCACCAGTACCTTGGGGAAGCTTTGCACAGCGACCCCATAAATTCGTTCAATGGTTTCACAACCGCACTGGCGGGCCTGTTTTATGGGTCGAACCTTATCCTACGCGCTTTCTTCAGTTGAAAGACCTCAGACGCTTAAGGGTACCACCTACATCAAGCTTATCCGCCGAAATACCATCCTGGCTCACAGTCCTGAACCCGGGTGGACTTCCTATTGAACCCCTTCCTGGTTCAGGTTGGGTGAATAGGCGATTGTGGCGGCATACCCATGCTGCAACCGGCGATTTTGTGAGGGACTCCAAAACCTTGCTTGCCGTCGGTAAACCGTCAATCCTGGCGCTCACTTTACTCAAGCGTTTTCGTCATTGCCCCACGCTCTACGATGCGATGGATGATTTTCCAGCTTTTTACTCCGGTCTTTCCCGTCTTGCCATGGCACGGCGAGAAAGGTTGATTGCTCAACGGGTCGATACCGTCTGGGCATCGAGTACCGAAATCCAGAAGCGCTGGAGTCGTCACTGCAATGATGTGCGCCTGGTACGTAACGGACTGGATACAACGGTACTGCCGCCGCTTGCAGCAGAAATACCGCCAAGATCATCAGAAAAAAGAATTTTGGGTTATGTGGGTACAATCGCTGCCTGGTTCGACTGGGATTGGGTATATGCGTTGGCGCAAGCCCGGCCAAAGGATGAAATTCGTTTGATTGGCCCGGTTTTTGAGAAACCGATAAGAAAATTACCAAGCAACATTATATTATTACCAGCCTGTAATCATCACGAAGCTCTAAAGGCAATGATAAATTTCGATGTAGGATTGATTCCTTTCAAAACAAACAAGCTCACTGACTC
The DNA here is from genome assembly GCA_031285365.1 of Azoarcus sp. Lineage (GTDB taxonomy): Bacteria > Pseudomonadota > Gammaproteobacteria > Burkholderiales > Rhodocyclaceae > WRNU01. The sequence goes on along the minus strand of JAITWP010000205.1, from coordinate 2,368 downwards.
GGTTGATCCTATCAAGTATTATGAATACTCAGCACTTGCTTTGCCTGTGTTATCTACCGGCTTTGGCGAAATGCGCTTCCGCTCAAATATTCCAGGCGTCTTTATTAGCCAGTCGATTTCCGATTCTGCTGAATTGGCAGAGGCTTCATTTCAATTTTGCAGAAACATAGAATATGCTCGCACATTCGCGCTAGAAAATTCGTGGGAAGCTCGTTTTGATGGCGCCTAGCTTTTTATCTTATCATCCGGAAGGCGCTCGATCCCCCCGCCCCAGCCCCGCTACCGTAAGAAAAATATAGCGAAAATAATCCGACAGCCGAAGATTGCCCAGCATGACCGCATCTGTTTCCGCCAGCAATGCGGGAACTGACATGTCGATTCCTTTTATCTGTGCCAGCCCGGTAATGCCCGGCCGTGCCTCGTACACGCCTCTTTGTGCGCGCTCCTGGATGAGCTCTTCCTGATTGAAAAGACAGGGACGCGGCCCGACCAGACTCATTTCGCCTTTCAGCACATTCCACAACTGCGGTAATTCGTCGAGCTTCGTTCGGCGCAAAAAGCGTCCCCACCGGGTAATCGCGGCCCCATCAACCAAGTGCGAAGCTACCGAGGGCGTACCCGGTTTCATCGTGCGGAACTTCACCAGCACAAAGGGTTTTTGGTGACGACCCACCCGCGTCTGTCGGAACAGGGGCGAGCCGATCATGAAAAACCCCACGATCCACAGAAGAAGAAAAAACGGGCTACCCAGGATCAAACCCGCTGCGGAAAAAACGAGATCGAAAAAGCGCCGCATGACGAATTACGCCTCCCCTTGTCCCGCGCACATCTGCGCAATCCCTTCAGTGAAGCTGACCTTGGGCGACCAGTCGAGAAGGGTGCAAGAGGCGGCAGGATCGATCTGGAAATTGCAGGTCAGTCTCTCAAGGCGCGATCCAAACAGGGAACAACCCATTTTCAGAAGCCCCACCGGCACTGAAAAAAGCCGCGCGGATTTTCCGGATCCACGAGCAATTGCGCGTATCAAATCTGGTGTTGCCACGTCTTCCCGGTCGGATGCCAACAAAATCCGCCCGCTCGCGCCAGAATGGCAGGCGGTAGTGAGAAAAAAATCCACGCAATTGGGAATATTGATGAAACTTCTGCGGTTGTCGATTCCAGCCAATGGCAAGGGCAATCCACTTTGTACCAACCGCACGAGCATAGCCATGTTTGCCTTGACTCCCACGCCGTAGACAAGAGGCAAACGGACGACGACCGTCTCCAGGGCAGTGCTGCCGGACAGCAGAAATTCCTCCGCCGCCCGCTTGGACTGGGCGTAAACGTCTCCCGGATATGGCGCAACGGGTGTATCTTCCCGAAACGCCTCACCCGCAACAGAAGCCGTACCGTAAACGGTTGCGGTACTGGCGAAAACAAGGCGGCGCACCCCCTCTTTCAACGCAGCTTCTGCCAGGGCACGGGTCATCTCCAGATTGTCCCGGAAATAAGCCGAACGCGCAGATGGCGAAGAATTGTCTCCACGATGAACACGCCCGGCGAGATGAAAAACTACCTCCACGTCCCGACAAACGGGTTGCCAAATCGAGGGATCCACCACGCTTCGTTCGATACGGACGTTTTCCAGTCTGGCCTGAGCAATACTTCCTGCCGACTCCAGAGAGTCTACCGCCCTGACCTCATGTCCCGCATCAAGAAGATGGCGAACAAGATGAGCGCCAATGAAACCCTTCGCGCCAGTAACGAGACACTTCATCGTGCTTCCCTCTCTGTTGGGAGCTTCCGGTAATTTTATAATTCGGTCAGGATGGCTGAAACTGCTCCTGAAATTTCCAGACGCTCGCGCACATCTCCATAAGGTCGCGCCGTGTCCGCCAGCCAAACTCCCGCAGGGCCTTTTCGGGATTGGCGTAACAGGTTGCCACATCTCCCGTTCGACGGGACTCAATCCGGTAGGGCACCTCACGGCCGCAGGCCCTGGCAAACGCCGTTACCATTTCCAATACGCTATAACCCTGCCCTGTTCCAAGATTGATCGCATGCCAGCCAGGATGCCCGGCAAGCCAGGCAAGCGCCGCCGCATGACCTTCTGCCAGATCCATGACGTGAATATAGTCGCGTACCCCGGTTCCATCCGGCGTCGGATAATCGTTGCCAAACACAGAAAGCTCCATGAGTTCTCCCCCCGCAACCCGCACGATGAAAGGCATCAGGTTGTTGGGAATACCCACCGGCTTTTCTCCGATCAAGCCGCTTTCGTGCGCGCCAACCGGATTGAAATAGCGCAGACAGGCAATGCGCCAATCCGGATCGGAAATGGAGAGATCGCGCAGCATTTCTTCGATGTGCAGCTTGGTGCGTCCGTAGG
>JAITWP010000180.1 GCA_031285365.1 Azoarcus sp. | reverse complement strand
TCAGTGAAGAGGTTTTGCAGGACAAGGTAGAGATTGGTGAGGAGGATATCCAGAAGGCTTACCAGGACTTGCCGGAGGAACGGCAGGTACGCCATATCCTGATCGAGTCCGCTCCCGATGCTGATGCTGCTGAGCAGGAAGCAGCCAGGGGACAGGCTGAAGAAATCGTTGCCGTTTTGCGCAGGGAACCCGACCGCTTTCCGGAACTTGCCAGGGAGAAATCACAAGACCCGGGTTCGAGCGAAGCGGGAGGCGATCTTGGCTATATGAGCAACGATGGATCAATGGAACCATCGTTCGAAGAAGCGGCGTTTACGCTGAAGCAAGGTGAAATTAGTGATCTGGTGCGTACCCGATACGGTTTTCATATCATTCAGGTGACCGCTATCCAGAAACGGCCCCTTGATGAAATACGCGATGAAATCGCCGACCGGTTGCGCAAGCAGGCGATCAGGCGTGGATTCGACGAGAAGGCCACGAAGTTTTCCGAGATGGTTTTCAACGAAGCGCCCGACAGCCTTCAACCGGCAGCCGAGGCTTTCGGGCTGAAAATCCAGAGTACCGGCTGGATCGAGCGGGGGACGGATACCTTGGGTACCTTCCGCAATGAAATGCTGGTGTCAAGTCTGTTTTCCGATGATGTCCTGATTCAGCGCCACAACACGCAGGCCATCGACGTTGCGCCCAACACACTGGTAGCGGCGCGTGTGCTCGAACACGAAGCCGCGCGGCGGGTGCCGCTTGAAGAAGTGCATGGGCAAATCGAGGGACGCTTGCGTCGCGAGGAAGCGATGCGCAAGGCGCGGGAAGAAGGCAATGCGGTATTGGCGACGCTCGATCGGGGTGAGACGGTCGATTACGGTTGGAGCATATCGCGCGCCTTCCAGCGCGCCAAGGATGATTTGCCGCCCCTGGTTGCACGCGCCGTATTCGGTGCTTCGTTGTCGTCGCCGTTGCCGGTGCGAGTGGCGGCAGAACTGCCCGATGATGCTTACGTGATTTACCAGATCGATTCGGTCGTGCGTCCGTCCATCGATAATGACGATCCACGCATCAATGCTCTGGCGGAACAATATGGACTTGTACTTGCTCAGCGCGATTTCGAGTCTTTTCTTCTCTCACTGCGTGATCGTTACAAGGTCGTGACCAAGTCGATGGATAACAGGACAGCAGAATAAGAACTCGGGCAGACGGAAAGAAGAACCAGGAACCCGCCATGCCCTGACGCAGTCGGTCACGGCTCGAGTGCGCGTATCTCGCGTTCGACCTGGTAGAGGTATCGCTGAATCTGATTCGCGGCTGGGATAGGCAGGCCGATGAAACTGCAACCGATACGCAGCATTTCCTTGCCGTTGCCGAGAATGCGGCGGCCGTGATTACGGATTTCGAGATTGACGGCGATGAGATCTCCGGCCAATTTCAGATAGCAACCGTTGATCTGATCGCCCACGGTGGGCGCGGTCTTGCTGAGCGGAACTTCCATTGACAGGCCGCCGGCGCTGATGTCGATCACGGGAGCCTCGATGTTCTTTCTCTGGGGTTTATCATGACCGTTGGAGTATCCGTGCTCCTTCATGGGCAGGATGCATTTCAGGCCATGGGAAATCGGGACCTGTAAACGGAAAGTGTCGCGGCGTTGCAGGCGCAGAATTTCGTCGGGAATGGGGGCAGCCAGGGTAGGATGGCCTTCAAACGGAACCTCCGTGACCTGGGATACCCGGAACTGAATACGGATCTTGTTGAGTTGGGTGACGCAGAGCAGGCCTTCGGCCTGTAGGCAACGACGGTGAATGGTTTCGTTCGGACTGGCATCGAGAAAGAGCCACTCCTCGTCGTCGGAAAGCGTGACGATGGCGCTCAGGAAAGAAAGTCCGCCAGGAAGCAGATGGACGCTGATGAGAGAGCTGTTGCTGATCAGTTCATGGAGCAATCGACGAACCTGCTGGCGTCCGCGCAGAAGGAATTCTTCCAGTCCGTTTTCCTGTAAGGAACCAAGAAGCCTGTTGTCAATTTTGTCTGACATCATTGTTCTTCACTTTGGTGAGATGTTTGTAAAGCAGGTTTCTACAGCCAGAGCACCCAAGTTATATCACGATGGCGAACTCGGAAATTGTGTAACTTATCCTTGTTCTGCAAGAACTCCGGTTGCAGGAGGCGCGTCGACGCCCGCCTCGATGCGGTAAAGCCAGGCCAGCAGTTCGGCAACCACGGCGTAGAGTTGTGGCGGAATGTGAGCATCGAGATCGACCTGCATGAGCAGGGAAACGAGTTCGGGCGACTCATGCACGTATACACCGGCCTCGCGGGCGCGGGAGATGATTTCCTGTGCGATCAGGCCGCGGCCCTTGGCAACAACCTGCGGGGCAGTGTCGCCCGGCGTGTAGGTGAGCGCGACGGCTTCAGAGCGCGGCGAAAAATCGTCAGGAGTCATCGCGATGCTCCACGACCATGCCGGTGAGCGGTACTCCGGCAGCTTCCAGGGCTTCTGCCAACTCATTGGCCCGGGTTTCGAGCTTGGTTGCGGCAGGCCTGTCTGCGACCTGCAAGCGCAGAGCCACGCCTTTCCTGCCCAGTTCCACGCGAACTTCGACCCCGCCCAGGCGAGGCAAAGTTAGTCGCAGGGTGGTATTCCATTGCCCGTCGGCATCCTCGCCTTCCGCGTGCCCTTCGCCACGGGGATCTTCGATGATCCATTCGAACATCTGGCCCGGCCATGCCATGCCGTGCCAGATGTATTGGTGGCTGGCCAGCGATTCGAGCTGTTGATGCACGACGGGCAGCAGGCGCTCGGCAATCGGGTTATGGCGCATGACATTCTCGGCCTGTTGCCGGGTAACTTCCCGTACCTGGGCGATGGGTGCCTCGTTGCGTGCAAGCGCCTGCACGGCGGTATTGGACGTTGGCACATTGCCCGCGCGGGAAGCCGCCTCTGCACCGGGTCCTCCCGCAGCTTGACCGGGAACGTGCGGAGCCGCAGTGCTCGACGTCGATGGAGAACCGGTGGGGCTGCCTGCCGGGGGTTGTCCGGTGCCCTGGGCTTGAGGCTCACGCAGCAAAGTGGCGAGATCGATTTTTCCTGCCAACCATTGTGCCTGATGCGATTCGTAGAACAGCCCGCTTTGCGATAGCGCCTGCCGCAGCAGGGGAACCAGTTGCGCCCCAACGGAAGCCAGTTGTGTATTGGTGACGGTAAGTTGCGCAGCGCTGGGCGCGGTGCTGACGAATTGCGTGCCAATGGTGGAAGGTTGAGTGCCAACCGCAGATGGTTGAGTGCCGATGGTAGTGGGTTGAGTGTTGGCGGCGGTAGCGATTTGCACGGCAGAGACATTTCCGGCAGGGGTTCCGCCAGCCGGAGGAGGAGGAGCCTGGAGGAAGGGTTGGCCGCCTGACAATACGGCAGGTTTTGCGGCGGGTTGCCCTGTGAGCAGGAAACTGATGAGCTGCCCGGTCGGGCTGAGGGTGGGGCGGGCTGAACCGGCGCTTGTTCCGTCTGCCGGTGTTGCCAGTCTTGATAGCACCACCTTGGGGGAGACGTTGGTGGCAATCAGCTCAAGCGTGTCCCCTGGTTTGGCTGCGGTGTTCAGCGCAAGCGTGAGTTGCTGTCCGGCCACCAGGGCACGGAAAGTACCGTCGGGCAAAGTGCGCTGCAGGGTGGCTAAAAATCGTTGCCCCGGAACCAGTTCCTGCATTTGAGCCTGAAGTTCGCGCGCCCGATGCAGCCCCGCGACAGGCGGCGAGGTCTCGAAAAGACTGGCTTCATGTAAAAAGCGCAGACGGGCGGCGAGATCAGATGGGATCATTTTTCAGACTCCCGGTCCCGAAATTCTCAGCCTTCGGGAGTTTCCAGGTTGGCGTAAGCCTTGCGTACAGCACGCCCCTTGACTTCGACGGCAAGCTGCTGGCGTGTCTGCTCAAGCACTGGTTCCACCTGGTTGCGTATTTCATTGTCGAGACGCTGGATCCGGGTAAGCAGTGCCGTCAATTCTTCCACATCTTCCGCTTGAACGGGCGAAAAAGGGCGAGCGCTGTCGCGCAAAGCTGCCGCCTGGAGTTCGATTTCGGTCAACCGATCCCAGTCGCGTGTGCGAGCCATTTCGACCATTGTCTCGTAGAGCGTGAGCAAGGCACGGCCTTCCGCCAGGGTGAGGATGCGTGTTTTCGCAGCGTGTGGATTCGGTGAATTCATTCCAGAGACCCCTCATATGAGTTTTTTTGTGTACAGAGACGTTTTTGCTTCTATCCGTGACATTCTATCCTTGTGCTCAAACCTCATTAGAGGAATACGCCATAGGAAGGGTCATTGCACGAAAGCGCCAATTACCGCTGCGGCGATCTGCAAGATAATGGCGCAGGGTCAGGGAAACGGTGCGAAAAGCGATGTCGTCCCAGGGAATCCTTGTTTCGGAAAAGAGTACGGTTTCAAGTGATTCCTCGCCGGGATGAAAATCGGTATCGAGCAGTCTGGCCCGGTAAAAAATGTGTACCTGGCTGATGGCAGGTACGTCGATGAAGGTAAACATCTCCCCGATTTCGACCCGCGCACAGGCCTCTTCCAGGGTTTCACGCGTAGCTGCTCCAGCGGCGGTTTCCTGTGTTTCCATGAAACCGGCAGGCAGTGTCCATTTGCCATGCTGGGGTTCGATGGCCCGCCGACACAGCAGGATACTGTCTTCCCATTCGGGAATGGCTCCGACGACCAGCTTGGGATTCCGATAATGAATGACGCCGCAATTTACGCAGACATGACGAGGTCGAGTGTCACCGGAAGGGGTTGTCAGGGTAACGGGCGCACCGCACTTGGAGCAGTAATTCATGGTGGGTTCGGGGTCTCCAGTACGTTGCGAGAAGTATTTCATGAATGCCATATAAAGGAAATATTTTCACGTCCTGCGGGCATATGCCGCATCTTGCGGGAAACCGCACAATCCGGGAAGACTGCCTTGAACTAAAGTATGACCGCACGTTTCAGGCCGTAATGTCGTAATGCAGATGCCGTAACGTAAGTTGCGATCGATTGTCTCGGTTCAGTCCCGGTTCACTTTCCTGCCCTTATTCATCATGCCGACCCCGATTGATCTAAATCGCTTTGCCCAAATAAAGGCAACAGGACATCTTCCATCTCCGCGTGGAGTTGCGTTGGCAATCATGCGAATGACGCATGACGAATCGGTTTCAATGGGCGAACTGGCGCGAACC
>JAITWP010000079.1 GCA_031285365.1 Azoarcus sp. | reverse complement strand
CCGATCTTTTCAAGGGGCTCAATCGCCGCAACTCCTGGTTTGCGCTGCTCATGCTCTTCGTGATGTTCTCAATGGCGGGCATTCCTTTCTTCGTCGGTTTCTTTGCCAAGTTCTCCGTGCTCCAGGCTGTGATTCAGGCTGGTCATCTCTGGATTGCGGTGCTGGCGGTGGTGATGTCGCTCATCGGCGCTTTCTACTATCTGCGCATCGTCAAATTCATGTACTTCGATGAACCGGTCGATACGACTCCGCTCATAGCCTCGGGCGAATTGCAGGTGATGCTGTCGCTCAACGGCGTGGCCATTGCCCTGCTCGGGCTCATGCCGGGTACACTGCTGCAATGGTGCGCAGGGGCCATGAAAGTGGCGTTTACGGGTTAAGCGGAAGCAGGGAAATACAAAATGACGGGTTCTCCCACGGTCTGGATTGTGGTTGGTCTTGCCTGCGTGGCAGCCAATCTGCCTTTTCTGTTCGAGCGTGTGCTGTTTGTGTGGCGTCATCCCTCGGGGCGCAAAGGTTTCGGTTGGCGATTTTTGGAACTGTTGTTGTTCTATCTCGTCATAGGCGGCTTTGCCTTCCTGCTGGAAAAGAACGCCTACGGCGTTATTTACTCGAAGAACTGGCAGTTTTACGCCGCGACGTTTTGCATGTTTCTCGTGTTCGCCTTTCCGGGGTTCGTCTATTGCCACCTGTGGCGCCACAATCGCCGCCGCGCCGTGGAGACGCCGCGCGAATGAATCCGTCCACATGGGCGGCAGGTACAATTCTTCCGTAGAATTTCCAATTTCCCTGACCCGCGCGCGCGGGTTTTCTCATGAGCCAATCCACGTCCTCCCGCTCTACCTGGTCCAGCCGCTGGGCATTCATCCTCGTTACCATCGGCTCTGCCGTCGGACTCGGCAATATCTGGAAGTTCTCTTACCTTGCCGGCGCAAGTGAGGGCAGTGTAGGGGTCTTTGTCGTCGTCTATCTGGCGTGCGTTGTCCTCATCGGTTTGCCGCTGCTCATGGCGGAGATTCTCATTGGCAGGCGAGGGCGGAGCAATCCCGTCGCTGCCATGCTCAACACAGCCAGGGAATCCGGCAATTCTTCGTGGTGGGCCCTGCTGGGATGGGTCGGAATATTCGGCGCGTTGATGATTCTGTCGTTTTACAGCGTGGTCTCCGGATGGATGGTGGACTATTTCTGGCAATCGCTCGTGAAGGGGGTGCAAGTCGGGACGCCGGAAGAAGCAAAGACGGCTTTTGAGACCATGATGGCCGATCCCTTGCGGCTGAGTTTCTGGCACACCATTTTCATGATTCTCACTGCGGGCGTGATCGCGCGAGGCGTGGTAGGGGGGATAGAGACCGCCAACAAGATTATGCTGCCGCTGCTTTTCCTGATCCTGGTGCTGTTGACCCTGTGGGGCGCGTGGGTCGGCGACATGCCGGCGGCGCTACGTTTCATGTTCAGTCTCAAAACCGAAGCGATCAAGGCCGGTGTCGTCATCGACGGGATGGGTCATGCCTTTTTCTCATTGAGCCTCGGGATGGGAGCCATCATGGCCTATGGTTCCTATCTCGACAGAGAGACGAACATCGGCCATACCTGTGTGTGGATTGCGGCAGCCGGCGCTTTCATCGGATTGCTTTGCGGGGCGGCCATCTTTTCGCTGACTTTCGGCTACGGGCTGGAGCCTGCCGCCGGACCGGGCCTCATCCTCCAGACCCTGCCGCTTGCCTTTACCCATATGCCTGGCGGGCGGGTGTTTGCCACCCTGTTCTTTCTTCTCGTTATTTTTGCAGCCTGGACATCATCCATTTCCCTGCTGGAACCTTTCGTTTCCTGGCTCACCGAGCGGTTTGGTATCCGCCGCGCCTGGGTCGCCTGGGGAACGGCGCTGCCGGTATGGTTATTGGGGGTGGCTGTTTGCCTGTCGTTCAATGATTGGTCGGAGTTCAGAATCTTCGATCGCAACCTTTTCGATATGCTGGATCATCTAGCCACGCGCTTCATGATGCCGCTCTCGGGGCTTGCCGTCGCTATCTACGTTGGTTGGAAGCTGGGCAGGATAATCGTCACTGACGAGATACGCCTGAAGCAGCGCGCATTCTCCCTGTGGTTCAATGTGCTGCGCTTTGTCGTGCCGGTCGGCATCACACTGGTGTTTCTTTACGAACTGGTCTTGAGGGATGGATTCAAATAGCCATGAAGGATGAAGCGAAAACAATCACGTTGGACGATCTTGCCGTCGGGGACCGTTACCTGAGCCGGGAATACCCGCTCGACACGGCGCAGATCAAGAATTTTGCCCGCGACTTCGATCCACAACCCTTTCATCTGGACGAGGCCGCTGCTGCGCGATCCTTCTTTGGGGGGCTTGCCGCCAGTGGTTGGCACACGGCGGCAATGACCATGCGTCTGATGGTGGAGAGTGTTCCGTTCGCGGACGGCCTCATCGGTGCGGGAGTCGAGATTTCCTGGCCGCGTCCGACCCGTCCCGGCGACGTGCTCCATGTCGAGAGCACCATCGTCGACATCACGCCATCCAAATCCAGGCCCGACCGGGGAATCGTCACCCTGAAAACCGACACCTTCAATCAGAACGGTGATCCGGTGCAGAAACTGGTATCGAAGCTGCTGGTGTTTCGGCGTGGGGCGGGGTGATTCCTCTCTCTCCTGCATGAAAATGAATTTCATCGACCTCCCCCAAATGATTTCCGCCTCCGGCAGCATGACGCTGCCCGGCTCCAAGAGCATTTCCAACCGCGCGCTGCTCTTGGCGGCGCTCGCGGAAGGGGAGACGCAACTGCGCGCCCTGCTGGATTCTGACGACACAGCACGGATGCGGGAGGCGCTCGCGGTATTGGGCGTGACGATGCTGGCGGCGGGCGAGGGAAATTCCCCTCCATTCCCCTCCTGTGGAGGGGTGCCCCGAAGGGGCGGGGTGGTCGAGGGGTGCCCCGAAGGGGTGGGGTGGTTGCAAGTGACAGGCTGCGCCGGTCGCTTTCCCGTGCAACAGGCAGAGCTTTTTCTCGGTAACGCGGGAACGGCTTTTCGATCCCTGGCAGCGGTGCTGGCTTTCGCGGGCGGGGAATACGTACTGAAGGGCGTGCCCCGAATGCACGAGCGGCCTATCGGCGATTTGGTCGATGCGCTCAAAGCCTGCGGAGCAAGCATCAATTTTCTTGAAAATGAAGGTTTTCCCCCACTTTTGATTCGTCCTGCCGTCATCCGGCCCGACAGCGTGGTGAAGATTCGCGGCGATGTTTCCAGTCAGTTCCTGAGCGGTCTCCTGATGGCGTTGCCGCTTACCGGAACGCAGACGACGGTGGAAGTCGAAGGCGAGCTGATTTCCAAACCCTATGTCGACATGACGTTGAACCTGATGGCACGTTTCGGTGTAACCGTGGAGCGCGAGGGCTGGCGGGCGTTTTCGGTTCCTGCCGGGGCGTGCTATCGCTCACCCGGCGTCTATCAGGTGGAAGGCGATGCTTCTTCGGCGTCCTATTTTCTCGCCTTGGGAGCCATCGGGGCGAGTGCGGAGCGCCCCGTTCGTGTGGAAGGAGTGGGGAAGAACGCTATTCAGGGGGATGTCCGCTTCGCGGACGCGCTGGCGGCCATGGGAGCGACGGTGGAGACGGGTGAGAACTGGATTTCCGCCGCCCGGCCCGCTGCGGGCAAGCCTCTCACGGGAATTCATCTGGATTGCAATCACATCCCCGATGCGGCCATGACGCTGGCGGTGGCCGCGCTGTTCGCGCAAGGGGAAACCACGCTTACCAACATTGGCAGTTGGCGGGTGAAGGAAACCGACCGCATTGCTGCAATGGCCACCGAGTTACGCAAGCTGAACGTGCGGGTCGAAGAGGGGGTGGATTTTCTGAAGATCGCTCCGCCGGATGTGACGCATCCGCTCAAACCTGCGGTCATCGACACTTACGACGATCACCGGATGGCGATGTGTTTTTCGCTTGCCTCATTCGGTGTGCCATTGCGCATTCGTGATCCCGGTTGCGTGGCGAAGACGTTTCCCGACTATTTCGACCGCTTCAAGGCGATTGCGCGGCCCGCGCCGGTGATTGCCATCGATGGCCCCACGGCTTCCGGCAAGGGAGCGGTTTCCGCGCGGGTTGCGCGCTCGCTGGGTTTTCATTATCTCGACTCCGGCGCGCTCTATCGCCTCACCGCGCTGGCCGCACGGAAAGCAGGCGTGGATTGGACGGACGAGGCGAGTGTGGCGGCCATCGCCGCCCGGTTGGACGTGGTGTTCCATGCGGACGGCGTGCGTCTGAATGGCGAGGAAGTGGGTGAAGCGATCCGGAACGAGGAAATTTCCTCCGGAGCCTCGAAGGTGGCGGCGCTGCCTGCCGTGCGTGAGGCACTGCTGTTCCGGCAGCGGACATTCCATCGCGCGCCGGGACTGGTTGGGGACGGGCGCGACATGGGTTCCGTGGTGTTTCCCGGCGCGCAGTTGAAGGTGTTTCTGACGGCAAGCCCCGCTGTTCGTGCCGAACGCCGTTTCCGGCAATTGCTGGAACGTAATGAACCCGCCGAACCTGACGCCATTCAGGCCGATCTCGAAGCGCGGGACGCGCGCGACCGCACCCGCCCCGTTGCGCCGCTCAGGCAGGAACCGGACGCGCTACTGCTGGGCACCGATCATCTCGGCATTAATGAAGCTGTGGCAACGGTACTGGGCTGGTTTTCGGCTCGGAACTGATCCCTTAGGAAGGATCCTTTTCCTGTGACGAAGGAGAGTCTTTTTCCTGAGACGTGGGAAAGTCCACTCCTTCAAATGGCACGCTTGCCTTCTCTGACAACTTTTGCAGTTCTTTCACATACTTTGATTTGCCCGCGAACAGTATGGTCGTGGCCGTGGGGTTGTCGCCGAGTTGCTGGATTGCGGCTTCGATGGTGGCGGCAGTTAACGCATCGTTTTTGCCTACGACCGCAACCGCCTGTTCTTTTCCTTCCCGCAGGAGTTCGAATAACGAATCAACGGGAGCAGAACCGCTACGCATCATCAGGGTGGCAATGATTACGCTGTTGGAAACTATGTTGTTTGCGGCGGGTACGGTAACAACACGGGCGAAATCCTTTCCGGCATCACGTAGAGCCTGGATACGCTCCGATTCTTCCGGGATTATTTGCGGGTTGCTCACCATATGATCTTCGGAGCGGGGCGGAGGATTCATGCAGGCCGCCAATGCGAGCACAACCGCTGTACAAAACATCATTTTTTTCATGTTGTACCGTCTCCGAAATGGAAGTAACAATTTTATCGTCATCATCTCACAAAGCGGCCACGATGTCGGTGTGAGTTCGGATGTTCAACCGCGCTATGTAATTCTATCCTGCCCGGATATTCAGGTCATCCGGCGCTGGTCAAAGCATGCTCCGACGTGATTATGAGTAGTTGCTCGAAAAGAGTGTGACTGGTAGTATCCGCAGTCTGCTGCGGGGTTTGCGCCGGTTTTCGTGGATCGAGCGCCGTACTCCGTGGCTGCTGGCTACGGTTTTGCTTAATTTCTTTGAGAGGAATTGAGTAGGCCGTCGCTTTTTTTGCTCGAAACAACCTGGTGCTCGGGGGCGATAGCGAGAAAGTTATCGGTTCCCGTTGTGTTCTTTCAACTGTCTCGTTTGCCGCCTTCTGGCGGTTTCGATCTGTCCTTTTACTTTCATGTCATCCACCAACCTCGCAGTCCAATTCGGCGAAGAAAGCTTTGCCGCTCTGTTTGAAGAAAGCCTTGCCCTCCAGGAAATGCGTACCGGCGAAGTCATCACCGCCGAAGTCGTGCGCATCGACCAGAATTTCGTGGTCGTCAATGCCGGGCTGAAATCCGAAAGTTATGTGCCGGTCGAAGAATTCCGCAATGATCGCGGTGAAATCGAAGTCCAGATCGGCGATTTCGTACATGTGGCCATCGATGCCCTCGAAGACGGCTACGGTGAAACCCGCCTGTCGCGCGAGAAGGCCAAGCGCATCTCGGCCTGGAACGATCTCGAAAAGGCGCTCAACGAGGGCTCTCTGGTTCGAGGGGTCGTCACCAGCCGCGTCAAGGGTGGTCTGACGGTGATGACCAACAGCATCCGCGCTTTCCTGCCGGGTTCGCTGGTCGACATGCGTCCAGTCAAGGATACCTCGCCGTATGAAGGCAAGGAATACGAATTCAAGGTCATCAAACTCGATCGCAAGCGCAATAACGTCGTGGTTTCGCGCCGCGCAGTGCTTGAAGAGTCGATGGGCGAAGAGCGCGACAAGCTGCTCTCTACGCTCAAGGAAGGAACGATCATCAAGGGGATTGTCAAGAACATCACCGATTACGGCGCGTTCGTCGACCTCGGTGGCATCGACGGCCTGCTGCATATCAC
>JAITWP010000069.1 GCA_031285365.1 Azoarcus sp. | reverse complement strand
GCTTGTGCGGGTAGCGCACCCGCACGGCGCCTTGCGCCTTGATGGGCGGGCTGTGGTGAGCTTCGCGACCCCTTGCATAGCGTTAACAGGCCCTAACCCCATCATTTGCGGTCACTGTCTGTTTTCAATACCGACTTCAATACCGACGATGCGTGAATTCATGGCGCGTGAACCCATCAAGACCGGGCAACGGCAGTGGCAAATCCGGCAATGGGATTTGTCCACGCAACGGCTCGATGTGCGCAGGGTTACGGCCGTCAGCGCCCAAGTGGCCGGTGAGCAGGTTGCGACGGATCGACAACTCGTTCTCAGCATCACCGAAGTCACCGCGGATGACCATCGGCCTGCCGGCACCCGAACGAAATTCGATGTCGCTTGGTGGTGCCACGAGCTCAAAGCGCTGCTGATGGCCGGTATGACGGTGACAGAAGCCCTGGATGCTTTGAACGCTGAAACAAAGGTCTCGGAGCGACGCTGGGTGCTGGCGTCTTTGAGCACCAAGCTGGCGGCCGGCAAGTCACTTTCCGCGGCCATGGAAAGTGTCAACGTTTTTCCATCGGTCCTGATCGCCGGCGTGGTGGCCGGCGAGCGTTCCGGCGAACTCGTACCGGCTTTGGAAGACTATCTGGCGTATCAGCGGATGATCGACCGGTTGTTCTCAAAAGCCCGGGCCGCCGCGGTGTACCCGACCTTGGTATTGGTGATCGGCTTTATCGTGATCGGGTTGTTGCTGTTGTTCGTGATGCCGCGGTTTTCGCTGATCTATCGCGACCGGCCGGACCTTCAAAACGGATTGTCCGGCTCGCTGCTTGCGTTCTCCGTTTGGATTTCGGCACATCGCATCGCGGTCTTGGGCGCCGTCACGACGTTCATCGGCGGCTGCGTGCTCGCCTTTGGTCAACCCGCTTTTCGGAATCGCCTGGTACTGATGGTGGAATTCTTCGGGCCGGCGCGGACTTGGCTCGATGAGTTTCGCAAAGCGAAGTTCTACCAGTCGCTGGCGGTGATGATTCGCGGCGGCTATGCGCTGGATGAATCTTTGCTTCGCTGCCGCGGCCTTGGACTTGGGAGCCGCTTCGAGCGGGCCGTCGCAATCATTCATGACGCCGTGACCAAAGGCACGGCGCCGGCCGAAGCCTTTGCGCGATCCGGGCTCACCGACCCGATCACGGAGCGGCTGTTGCGCGTGGCCGAGCGCACCGGCTCGATGGTGCCGATTCTGCAAGCCCTGACGGACCGGCACGCCGATCGGTTTTCGACTGCCGTCGATCGGCTTGCACGGCTCGTGGAGCCGCTGTTGCTGTTGCTGGTTTCGTTGGCCGTTGGCACCGTGGTCGTGCTGATGTATCTGCCGATTTTCGACCTCGCAAGTGGAATCCGGTAATGCTTGGCGACCTGCTGGCCGCGTTGAACAAAGCCCGGGCCGCGGCAACGCCGGACCGCTCGGTGCTCGACGTGTTGTTGGAAATGGGTTTTTCCAGCCGAATGTTGTCGCAGACGCTGGCTGCACTAGCCGGAGTACCGGCCATCAGCCCGGAGTCCGAAGACTGGATCGAGTTTTCCGCGCTTTGCGCCGAAAGCGCGGCTTCGGTGCCTTGTGTGCCGCTGCGAGTGCCCGGGGCGCATGGGGTTTGCTACGGTCTTTCTGATCCTTGGGACGAGGAACTGGTCGCCCGCTTGCGGCGTGTCGCCGGCCCTTCTTGCACACCGGCGGCCGTCAGTGCGCGCTGGCTTCGTCGATTGAACGCGGAGCCGGCGCCTCCAATAATCCCGAACACCGAGCCACCGAACGCGAGCCCAGGCGCCATCGTGTCATGGACCGATGCGGTGGTACTGGTGGACCAGGTATTCGCAAGCGCCATTGCGCTTGGCGCCAGCGATATTCATTTCGAAACCGGCCGCTCGGGCTTGCGCATCAAGTTTCGAGTCAACGGCGTGCTCATGCAGCATGCCCGCACCGAAGATTCCAGGCTGGCCGACGAATCAGTCTCCAGAATCAAGGTGCTGGCGCAATTGGACATCACCGAGCGACGCATTCCTCAGGATGGCCGATTCCGTTGGAGACACGGCGCGCAAGACATCGACATGCGGGTGTCGATCATGCCGGGTTTGATCAGCGAAGACGCGGTGCTGCGGATTTTGGACAAATCCAGATTGAGGGCTGATGGACAGGCAATGTCGCTGGACCGGCTGGGCCTCGATCGCACCTCATGTGAGCGCATCCGGGAACTCACCGCACTGCCGCACGGAATGCTTCTGGTGACCGGTCCGACCGGCAGCGGAAAGACAACCACCTTGTATGCCGCGCTGTCGGAGTTGAACACCGGGCAGGACAAGATCGTCACGATCGAAGACCCGGTCGAATACGAACTCGCGGGAGTGTTGCAAATCCCCGTCAACGAACGCAAAGGCTTGACGTTTGCGCGTGGTTTGCGATCGATTCTTCGGCACGACCCGGATCGGATACTGGTGGGTGAAATCCGGGATGGTGAAACGGCCGATATTGCCGTGCAGTCAGCGCTGACGGGTCATCAGGTGTTCACCACCGTGCACGCGAACAGTGTGTTCGATGTCGTTGGCAGGTTCAAGCATTTTGAGATCGACATGTTCGGTTTCATGGGCGCGCTCAACGGCATCGTCGTCCAGCGGCTGCTGCGGGAGATTTGCCCGCACTGCCGCGTGGCGGGTGCGCCAACGGCAGCCGAGCAGGGGTGGCTACAAAAGGCCGGAATCAAGGTGCGAGAAATCATCAAAGGCGTTGGTTGTGCCCGGTGCAATGGAACCGGATATGGGGCCCGAAGCGCCATTGCCGAAGTGCATACCATCGATGACCCATTCCGGGATCTCGTGATATCCGAGGCCCCACTGATGCAACTGCGGCGATACGTCCAGTCATCAGACGCCGGCAGTCTGTCGGGCCTGGCCGGCCGCTGGATCGAACAGGGGCGAACCACCCCGGAGGAGGTGCGGCGTGTTCTGGGATGGCTTTAGCCGAAGGGCCTCGTTCGGAGAGGTGGCGGACGTTTACGTCGGCTCCAACAGAGTGCAATGGGCCGGTATCGATGGTCAGCGTGGGTATGTACCGATCAAGGGAGCCGGCGAGCTTTTCGAAACGGTCCGGTTCGCATTGCGCAACATTGCCCCGCGGCGTCCCTTGAAAACCAGATTGTGGCTGAGCGGGAGTATCTGCCCGGCCATCCTTGAAATGCCGATTGCCGGTATCGAACGTGACGAAGAGCGCATCCGAATCATTCAGGCCCACATGGTGCAAGAGGGGTGGTTTCACGAGCCGCCCCTGGTGTGGCTGGAAGCCGCCACACCGCATCGACCTCGTTTGGCCGCAGCTTTTGACGGACCGTTGCTGCAGGCTCTGGCGAAAGCACTCGGCGAGCTGAAGCTGAAGGTGCAGTCGATTCGTCCCTGGTGGTCCGATCCGCTGCGAGTCTTTGCGACCCAGGCCGACGGCAAGGAAGCGCGGGTTTTGGCGGTGGCTGATGGTGACTCGCTGACAGTAATCGCTGGCTCGAAGGCAGGCTATACACGGGCCGCGACGACGGCTTGCGCGACCCGCGATGACGCATTGCGTGAATGGCAGCGCTTGCGTATCGGATTGCAGGCGTCCCCAGCGCCGTCGCATTGCGCTTGGTATCTGAATCCGGGCGCCGCCGATATGCCTGTTTCCGGTGAATTGGCGCAGATTGCCTTCGCTGGCTGCACCGGGCCATTGCAATGAGACCGGTTGACGTCGAATTGCATTCGCTGGTTTTCCACACGGCCAAGCCATCGACTCCATCTGCATACCGAATACCCGTGATGCTTGGTATTGCGGTGATGCTGGTGGGTATTGGCGCAGGGGGATTCAAGCTCGCCGACCTGAATCGCCAGGAAACGCAATGGTTGGTCAACAGGCTCTACCAGACGACGTCGGCGCCAATCGAAGCGGCTCCGCTCCTTACAGAAACCGAAGCACGGTTGGCGACCGACCTGACCTCGCTGTGGCGCGCTGCGGGATTTCCGTTTCGGGGTCTGTTGCAAGCGCTGGAATCGTTACCGCAGCCTGGCGTCCGGCTTCGCTCCATCGCCTTGGATACCCAAACGGGAAATGTCTCTGCAACATTTTCGCTGGATAGCGCAGAACGGGGGCTTCAGATTCTTGATCAGCTAAACGCCGGTCAGCCAGCGCCATTGTGGAAACTGCGCGATGTACGCGAAAGCTCAGGACGTTTCGATTACGTGATCCAGGGCGAAATTCCACGGTCAGGGCCTGAATAGGACTTCTCATGAGACGGCAACTTCCAGAACGCATGAGCACAAGAAACCAAGCATCCATGCGGGTGACAAGGTGACTTCTGCTCCCAACTTTCTGATTTCTCGGTAAGCCCGGCGCATCGTGTGACCGCAGAATATGTTTGCGATCTCCTGGGCGGCAAGACGAGGCATGCCCGGTAAACGAACTGCAAGCCGGTGCTGAGCAGCCACTCGCGGTTCTTCCAAAATCATCTGTTTTTGTTCAGTCACGCGAAGCGGCTCTCGTCGATCCAGCGTTTGGGCATGAGCTTTGTCGCCTTGCGCACGCCACGCAGTAGCGGTTCAATCACAGCAAACTTCTCTCAACTGATGCCACTGGCGTATTTTTCACTTCACCTGCCCATTGTCGACTGAACCGATGGAGATCGCGAACAAATACTTGAGTACACGCATAATAGTCAATGCCCAATTTTTATCGCAACCGGGAGCCATCTGGATTGATCGCTTCTTCATCTTTTCGAGTCGGATAGTATTTCTTTTTTTCCTCCAGCTCATAAAAGATGATTCCGTGAATGCCTTGTGCCTGCGCCTTTTTCACCGGGCGCTGCCAGATGTTCTTGAGCGCCACATCGAGTTCTTGTTCCCCTCCACGCGCATAAATCTCTTCAATAAATGCGATATCTGTCCCCTCAGGGAAGATCAGAGCAAACTCTCCATCGGTTGCTGCAAATATGTCGTATGCACAATTTTCCGCACCATCAATAATTTGGATATTTTTCATAATTTCCTTCTCCGGGGATCTCACGTTTCTATAGCCATTGCCAGGATTCAACCGTTCCGTCGGCGCTACCAGCCATCATAAAAAAAACAAAAACTCAGTCCGAGGCAATTACTGCTTCGTTGTTGCTTGAACTTCGAGGCGCATATAAAAAGTACGTGCCTCAATCCTGAAGTCATCCTTCATACCTTGCGCAACAATGCGGAGTTCGTTTTCATCAATAGACACGTCGAGCAGCGGTAAATTGTCGAACTCTTGCGTAATCCGCACATCCAACGCAGTAACTCCGACATCAAAACAAATTTCAACCGTGGTTACGCCACGATCGCGCCAGCGCTGCGGAGCATCTTCCGGCAGGCGATCAAGCAGCAACGCAACCCGAAACCTATTGCCTGAAACATACTTCAGTTCAAGGAGCGGCAGTCCAGACAACACCAACCCGCCACGCGGGAAGAGTGATCGAACTTCAGTCGCGTTGGTCAAGTGTTCGACCCAGGAATCAGCATGAGCCGTCATGAATCTCCACCTCTTGGTATGGCTGT
>JAITWP010000288.1 GCA_031285365.1 Azoarcus sp. | reverse complement strand
GGACATCCCGAAACTCCGGGAAACGTAACTTCGGCACAGGCTCATCCTTCTGATCCTGCCCGCCTGCCCCCTTCCTAACACCTTTACTGCTCATAAGCGCTCAGCCCCGAAATCTCGCGGCCCTGAGCCAGCTTGTGGAGCAATGGGGCAGGCGGGCAGGATCAGAAGGATGAGCCTGTGCCGAAGTTACGTTTCCCGGAGTTTCGGGATGTCCTACCGTGGAAACCTGTGGCGTTGAAGGATGTGCTTCGTCCTGTAAGCCGCGAAGTTGCCAAGCCAAAGACCAGCTATACTGGACTTGGCCTTCGCAGTCATGGGAAAGGTACATTCCAAAGAGTCGATCAAGACCCAGGCAAAATTGTAATGGATCGGCTCTATGAAGTCCATCGCGACGATTTGATCGTGAACATCACCTTTGCATGGGAAGGCGCCGTTGCGATAGCGAAAGATAGCGATCACGGGTTCTATGTTTCACATAGATTTCCGACGTACGAATTCAAATCGCACGTGTCGTCACCTGACTTCTTTCGGTACATCATAACCGACAAAGCATTTGTGCATCGCCTAGGCATCATATCGCCGGGCGGTGCCGGTCGAAATAGAGTCATGAACAAAAATGATTTTCTCCGTATTTCGACTCTTCTTCCATCTGTCCGGGAGCAACAAAAAATTGCCGGCTGCCTGTCGTCCATCGATGTGTTGATTGCCTCCGAGACGGGCAAGCTGGAGGCGCTGAAGGCCCACAAGAAGGGCCTGATGCAGCAGCTTTTCCCCGCCCCCGGCGAAACCACCCCCCGCCTGCGCCTCCCGGAGTTTCAAGGTGCAGGTGATTGGAAAATGCTCCCATTGTCAAAATTTTTCAGAGCATTGGATGCAGGCGTGAGCGTGAACTCTGGCGATCGACCTGCCAGCGCAACGGAAAAAGGAATACTTAAAACTAGTTGCGTTACCAACGGCATATTTGATGCTTCTGAAAACAAGGTTGTTTCCGAATTCGATGAATTATCCCGAATAAAAGAGTCCGTTGAAGCAGATACAATAATTATCAGCAGAATGAATGCGCCAATCCTCGTGGGTGCCAACGCTTATATTAAGGATAGATACGAAAATATATTCCTCCCAGATAGGCTTTGGGCAGCAAAGCCACGCCCTGGAACCTGCATGCGATATATCGCGCACATTCTTGGTTCGGAAAATGGGCGAAAGTCTGTTTCTGACTTGGCGACGGGCACATCAAATTCAATGAAGAATATATCAAAATCTTCTATTTTGGCCTTGGAAATTCCAGCCCCAACTCCCCAAGAGCAACGCAGGATTGCAGACTTCCTTGACTCCATTGACGCGTCGATCGCTGCGCAGTCGGATAGAGTCAATGCCCTCAAGGCTCATAAAACGGGGCTAATGCAACAGCTTTTCCCTGCCGCCGATGAGGCTCAAGGATGAGCGCCTCTCAGACGTTTGCAGACCTACCCGCTCTCGCAATCCACCTGCGGAGCGTCCTGACGGAAAAGAAATCCATTCTGCTCTATGCCTACAACGGTACCGGCAAGACTCGCCTCTCGATGGAGTTCAAGGGCATCGGCAAGCAAGCCGGTGATCGCGATACTCTCTATTTCAACGCCTTCACAGAAGACCTGTTTTCATGGGATAACGATCTGGACGGCGACAGTGACCGGAAGCTGAAGATCAATTCTACCTCCCATTTTTTCGACGGGTTGGCAGAGCTGGAAATGGACAATCGCATTCGTCCTTTGCTACGACGCTATGTCGATTTCGATTTCCGTATAGACACGGACGAATGGTTCGTCCGTTTTTTCCGTGACGACGATCCAGAGCAGAACATCAAGGTTTCGCGCGGCGAAGAAAGTATCTTCATCTGGTGTTTCTTCCTCGCCATCGTCGAACTGGCGATGGATGGGGCAGAGGCCTATCAGTGGGTAAAGTTCATCTACATTGATGACCCGATTTCGTCGCTTGATGAGCACAATGCCATCACCGTGGGCAACCACCTCGCCAGATTCCTGGAGCGGAAAGATCATGCGATCAAGACGGTGATCTCATCGCACCATTCGCTTTTCTACAATGTGATGTGGAATGAGATCAAACGGATAGACCGGAAATTTGTACCTTGCTTGCTATCGAAGTCACGGCAGACGGGCGAGTTCCAGTTGGCCTATACGGGCGACACACCGTTCTTTCACCACCTGGCCCTTTTGCAAGACCTTTGCCACGCGAGGGAAACCGGGCAGGTCTTCACGCACCATTTCCATTCCCTGCGCAGCCTGCTCGAAAAGTCGTCGATTTTCCACGGCTACAAGGATTTTGCCACATGCATTCAACGGGAAGAGGATGACCCGGACAGCACGCTGTATGGCCGTCTGGTCAACTTCCTGAGCCATGGGAATTATTCGTTCTATGATCCGGTCGAAATGCTCCCAGAAAATCGGGAGCACTTCGAGAAGATTTTGACCGACTTCCTCGAATATTACCCCTTCAACTCCGCGCTACTCCCCCAAGCGCCCGCGCAGGCAGAAGCCCAATGACCGATCAAGAGCAAAAGCAACTAGGCAAAACCCTGTGGGCCATCGCCGACACATTGCGCGGGGCGATGAACGCGGACGACTTCCGCGATTACATGCTGGCCTTCCTGTTTCTACGCTACCTGTCGGATAATTATGAAGCCGCTGCCGCCAAGGAGCTGGGATCGGACTATCCCAACCTGAAGCCTGAGGGCAAGCGCGCCCCGTTGTCGCTGTGGTACGCGGAAAATCCAGACGACACGGCCGCATTCGAAAAGCAGATGCGCCGCAAGGTGCATTACGTCATCCGCCCGGAATATCTGTGGACCAGCATCGCGGAGCAGGCGCGCAAGCAGGACATGGAACTGCTCGACACGCTTCAGAAGGGGCTGGAGTATATCGAGACGGAATCCTTCGCCAGCACGTTCCGGGGGCTTTTCTCCGAGATCAATCTGGCGTCGGATAAGCTCGGTAAAACCTATCCCGAGCGCAATGCTGCCTTGTGCAAGATCATCACCGAAATCGCCAAGGGGCTGAAGGAATTTTCAACCGACAGCGATACGCTGGGCGATGCCTATGAATATCTGATCGGCCAGTTTGCCGCTGGGTCCGGCAAGAAGGCTGGAGAGTTCTACACCCCCCAATTCGTGTCAGACATCCTGTCGCAGATCGTGACCCTCGACGGTCAGGAGCCCGCCACCGGCCAACGCGCCCACATGGATAGCCTGATAGATTTTGCCTGCGGGTCCGGCTCGCTATTGCTCAACGTGCGACACCGCATGGGCTCGCACGGGATCGGCAAGATTTTCGGGCAGGAGAAGAACATCACCACCTACAACCTGGCCCGCATGAACATGCTGCTGCACGGGGTGAAGGATACCGAGTTCGAGATTTTTCACGGCGATACGCTAACCAACGACTGGGACATCCTGCGGGAAACGAACCCGGCCAAGATGCCGCGTTTC
>JAITWP010000277.1 GCA_031285365.1 Azoarcus sp. | reverse complement strand
TCGAGCACGCGAGGTTCGGGGAAGTATTGTTTGACCTCCTGGTCGGAATAGGCGTAGCGGCTCACCCGCAGTTTTTCCGAAGCCCAGGCGATGTCCCACGGCTCCAGCGAATCGAGTCCAAGTTCCTCGCGGGCGAAGGTCTCCAGTTCGGCAAGGTCGCGTTCGGCGAAAGGCTTTGCCTTTGCCCCGAGTTCGTGCAGGAAAGCGAGTGCCTGCGCCGGGGAGTCCGCCATTTTCGGGACGAGCGAAACTTCGGCGTAGTCGCGGTAGCCGAGCAGCGCCGCTTCTTCGGCACGCAGGGCGAGGATGCGGCCAATCAATGGGCCGTTATCCCATTTCGCGTCGTCGTTTTCGGTGTTGCTGAACTCCGATGCGCGGGTGGCATTGGCGCGATACATGCGCGCGCGCAGGGCGCGGTCATCAGCGTATTGCATCACCGGCAACCAGGAAGGGTGTTGCAGGGTGAATTTCCAGCCGGGTTTGCCGTCTCTTTCCGCCGCTGCGCGGGCTGCGGCGCGGGCGTCTGGAGGAATGCCTGCGAGTCCCGCTTCGTCAGTGATCCATTCGGCGTAGGCGTTGGTGGCATCGAGCAGGTTTTCGGAGAACTTTGCCGCCAACCCGGAAAGTTCTTCCTGTATCGCCTTGAAGCGCGGTTTGGTCTCTTCCGGCAATTCAGCGCCCGAGAGGCGAAAATCGCGGATTTCCCGATCGATGATGCGGCGGCGTACCGGACTCAGTGCTGCGTATTCCGGACTTTCGGCGAACGCCTTGTACTTGCGAAAAAGAGCGATGTTCTGACCCAGTTCGGCGTAGAAGCCTGCAACTTCCGGCAACATGGCGTTATATGCTTCGCGCCAGGGAGGAATATCCAACACGCCGTGCAGGTGGCCGACGATGCCCCAGGCGCGACCAAGGCGTTCGCCGGAATCAGACATCGGCACGATGAATTCATCCCAGGTTGGCGGCGTGGCGTCAGTTGTAAGCCGTTCAATCAGCGCGCCGTATTCGGTAAGCAGGGAACGGATTGCGGGGGTGACGTGTTTCGGATGAATATCGCCGAATCGAGGCAATCCCGAAAAATCGAGCAGGGGGTTGGTTTGGCCGGGGTGTGACATTTCAAAGGTTCGGTTTCAGTCCAGCGACAGTTGGGTCAGCCTCTTATAAGCCTCGCGATATTTGTCGGCGGTGCAGGCAATCACTTCCTCCGGCAGCCGGGGCGCGGGGGCCTTCTTGTTCCAGTCGAGGGTTTCGAGGTAGTCGCGCACGTATTGCTTGTCGAACGAGGGCGGGCTGATGCCTTCACGGTATTCGGACTGCGGCCAGAAGCGCGAGGAATCAGGGGTAAGCACTTCATCGATCAGATGCAGGACACCGTCGGCATCGACTCCGAACTCGAACTTGGTGTCTGCTATCAGGATGCCGCGCCCGGCGGCGTAGTCGGCGGCTTCGCAGTATAGGGCGATGGCCGTATCACGGGCCTGCTCAGCCAAGGCTGCGCCGTTGGGTCCAAGCGCGTTTACGCAGTGCGCCTTCGCGATTTCGAACGAAATGTTCTCGTCGTGGTCGCCGACTTCAGCCTTGGTGGCCGGAGTGAAGATAGGTTGCGGCAGTTTTGCTGCCTGGCGTAACCCCGGCGGCAGGGGGATGCCGCAAATCGCGCCGCTGGCTTGATAGTCCTTCCAGCCGGAACCAATCACGTAGCCGCGCACCACAGCTTCGATGGGTAGGGGTTTGAGGCGCTTGACCACCAGTGCGCGGTCGCGCACCTGGTCGCGCTCGCTGGCATCCACAACGCTTTCCGGGTCGATGCAGGTGATCTGGTTGGGGATGATGTGGCCGAGCCTGATAAACCAGAAACCGGCCATGGCGGTCAGTACCCGGCCCTTGCTCGGGATCGGGTCGGGCAGGACGACATCGAAGGCCGACAGGCGGTCACTCGTGACGATCAACAGTTTGTCGTTGTCGACGGCGTAGATGTCGCGAACCTTGCCGCGCCCGAGGAACGGCAGGCTTTTGATGGTGGATTCGAATAACGGAGTGTTCACGGTGTCTTCCGATGGGACATGACAGCCGTGCATTATAGGTGGATGTTCTCTGTCCTGGATACGGACAAGTAACCCTGTGGCAGTGCATCGAGAGGTTCAGGCATGTGGCAGTGGAATCCCTGCGCGTAATCGACGCCGATTTCGCGGATGACCTGGAGAATGCTGTTGTTGTGCACGAACTCGGCCACAGTGCGCAGACCGTGGGCGCGCGCAAGGGTGACGATAGCCTTGACCGTGGCAAAGTTGGTCGAGTCGGTATCGATGTTGGAAATGAACGATCCGTCGATTTTCAGAAAATCGGCCTGGAAACGTTTGAGATAGGCGAATGATGACCATCCTCTGCCGAAATCGTCGAGTGCCACGGTTGCACCCGCCCGACGCACGCTTTCAATGAAGTGCAATGCCGGTTTGATATTGGCAATCGCGCTGCTTTCGGTAATCTCGAAGCAGAGTCTCTTCGGGGAGATGCTGCTGGCGTGAATCTGGTCGAGAACAAAATCCGGAAAATGCTCGTCAGAGAGGCTCGCGCCGGAAACGTTGATGCTGAAACGCTCGATTCCGGTATCGCACTTTTCCCTGTCCCATTGGGCGATTTGCCGACAGGCGCTTCCGATGACCCAGTGATCGATACGGGACATCAGGTTGTAGCGCTCCGCCGCATGGATGAGGCCCATGGGCATG
This sequence comes from Azoarcus sp., assembly GCA_031285365.1. Taxonomy (GTDB): domain Bacteria; phylum Pseudomonadota; class Gammaproteobacteria; order Burkholderiales; family Rhodocyclaceae; genus WRNU01. Next base: position 62 of record JAITWP010000277.1, on the reverse strand, counting down.
TCAAATCCGCCCTCTGCATTCCGCACCCTCAGAAGAATCTCGGCATGCGATGGACGATCTCC
>JAITWP010000158.1 GCA_031285365.1 Azoarcus sp. | reverse complement strand
CGTATCATCGGCGAGCCGCGCGCTCGCTACCGCGAAGACCCTGTGCGCATGCTGCGCGCGGTAAGGCTGGCGGCCAAGCTCGGCCTCATCATCGACCCTGCCGCACGCGCGCCGATCCGGGATATGGCTATCCTGCTCGAAAATGTGCCGACAGCGCGTCTCTTCGACGAGACCCTGAAGCTGCTCATGTCGGGCAACGCCGTGCGCTGCATCGGGCAATTACGCGAAGAGGGGCTGCACCACGGCCTGTTGCCGTTACTCGATATTGTTCTCGACCAGCCCGTTGCAGAGCGTTTCATCTGGCTGGCACTGGAAAGTACCGACGTCCGGGTATGCGCGGACAAACCCGTCTCGCCCAGTTTTCTTTTCGCAGCCCTGCTCTGGCCCGAAGTATCACGAACCTGGAAAGAGCGTCAGTCCGCCGGAGAACCACCCTACCCGGCCCTTTTCGATGCAATGGACGAAGTTCTTGCCGTCCAGGCGCAAAGACTGGCGATTACCCGCCGCATTGCCGGAGACATCAAGGAACTATGGAGTCTGCAACCACGTTTCGATAAGCGCACGGGCCGGGCGCCGTATCGCCTGATCGAGCATCCGAAGTTTCGCGCCGGCTGGGATTTTCTCCACCTGCGCGCGCAGGCGGGCGGCGTACCGGAAGAACTCCCTGCCTGGTGGGACAACTTCGCCCATGCCGGTCAGAATGCACGTGAAGAACTACTGCGCGCGGTTTCGGGCGGTAAGGCTCCAGCACGCAAACGGTGGCGAAGCCGCCGCAAATCCTCTGAGACCGCCACACCCGAACCCGCCCTCATGCCATGAAAACGACACCATCCCGCGTGCTTGCCTTCATTGGTTTCGGAGCCAATCTTGGCGACCCCTTTGCCACCATGACCCGCGTCCTGAAGGCCTTCGTGGCCTTGCCGGAAACACTGCTTGCTGCCTGTTCCTCGTACTACCGCAGCGCACCACGGGGGGTCACCAGCCCGCACCCCGATTACATCAACGCCGTCATAGCCCTGAATACTGGGCTTACACCCCAGGCATTGTTCGATGCCCTTCTCTCCATCGAGTTCGCCTGCGGGCGGCGGCGCATCGCACTGCTCGCGCCACGTCCTCTCGATCTCGATTTGCTCCTGTATGGTGAGACGGTGATGCAATCTTCCACGCTCACTCTGCCTCACCCCCGCATGCATCTACGCGCTTTCGTCCTCCTGCCGCTGGCCGAAATCGCCCCCGATCTCTCCCTTCCAGGGCATGGATCGCTGTCTTCGCTTCTTGCGAAGGTAAAAGACCAGCGCATTGTCCGGATTCGGGACATTCGACCGGTGATGCCTGCCGGTTGGGACAAAGGCGCAGTCGCCTTGGCATGACGCCCCAGATCGTCAGGGCAGTTTCCTCATATAGCCAACGCCCAGGTGATCACCCGTTGATTGAATCTTTGACTTCGTGCCAGCTGCCCGATCCGAATTTCGTCGAGACTTCGTCGAGGACGGGTTAACGATCGGGATTCTGTAAACCTCTTCGCCTTTGCTCGCTACCGCCATCCGTCCATTCGAGGCGACTTTCCACCCTTTGTTTGAGAGAGTACTTACCGGGTAGGCTTCCGAAACCCTTCCTCTGCTTGTCAGGAACTCGACCCTGGCGAGTCTGCTGCCACGGCCCGCGCCAGACCGGACGGCTCTTGCGCGGCCTGTCGCAAACAGGGTGGAAACACGGTCTCGATGAACGACAGACGCAGCCTTGGTCGCTGGCGCAGGTGTGACCTCTGGGGAGGTTTCCGTCAAGGATGCGACCGGCGCAGATGTATCCGATGAAGACGAATCAGATGGAGGTGCATCCACCGGGGACGAGCCTTCCAGAGGCGTATCCGCCAAAGATATGTCGTTCAGAGACGCGTCTGGTGGAGGGCTGGTATTACTTGTAAGGTCGGGGATTGGCTGCCTGGGGACGGGCGCTTGTCCCATATCCAATACCGACCACGCGGTAGCGACGATCACAGCGAAAACAGCCAGGAATCCGAGCAGCCAGAGGAACTTGGTGCGCAACCGAGCGAAGACGGACTCAGTGGAGGCGCCCGCCTCGCCGCCTTGGTTCTTTGTGCCTCGGAACCCAATGGACGCAGTAGCAAGCTGGGGTGTGGGCAGGATCTGCTGCTTTATATTTCCAGGCTTGAACCACTTGAAGTGCAACACATGTGACCAATCCGTTGGCCGAGCGTCAGACGCTGATGCCTGTGCCTTCATCGTCCAGCACCCTGAAGCGCCCTGGCGCAACGGCGGAGTCATTGCTGTGAACCATCCGACCATAGCAGTTACTTTCCCTCACGTAGTTCTTACGCCGACGACCGTTGGTGTTGCATCGCCGGCAACCCTCAGACTGATTCTAAATCCTGTCCGGATCTGGCTGGGTTTTTCGGTGCAGATTAGTCGTACCACGCACAACAAGTGTCGCCAGTACGCAACCTAGACGAGATTTGAGTCGAGGCGCATTCACCATCCTTCTCGGCATCGTAATGACAAAAATTTTGCACATAAAACCTTTTGCAAATATAATTGGAAATCGAATACCCTTATCACTTAACCATTTCGGAAGCAAAATATGAATCGAATGCTGGTTGCGCATACACCCCTCAAGGAAGTTTGGTCGGCTGTCAGCCTGCACACCAGCGAAACGCTCTCCTCCCTGTACGAATTCCGGCTTGAACTCAAATCGAAAAGAAACGACATCGACATACAATCCGTGATTGGTGAAGCGGTCTCCGTCGAGTGTAATGTCAATTTTTCCCCTGTCCGCTATTTCTCCGGTCTCGTTATCAACTCGATGGCCAAAGGCAAGTCGGGCAAGTACTGGCTCTACGAGTTACGGGTTGCCCCAAAAGTATGGTTCGCTTCGCGGCGCGCCGATTTCAAGATATTTCAAAACCGAACCGTACAGGACATCGTCGACGAGGTTTTGCAGCAAAATGCCATCAGTTGCGAATGGCGTTTGAAAAACAGCTACAAGACTTGGGAATACATCGTCCAGTACGGCGAAACCGACCTCGCGTTCATCCAGCGCCTGCTCGGGTTTGAGGGCATCTATTTCTGGTTCGAGCATGGGAAGAACGGCGAAAAACTGATTCTTGGAGATCATTTCAGCGTTCATGAGCCGTTTTCCGGTTTTGAGACCATCCCGTACTACCCGCAAGACGCTTCGCGTGTCGATGAGGATCACTTCAATGCCTGGTACGCCAGCCGCGCAGCCGAACCGGGCAGGTTCGTGCAAACCAGCTACGACTTCAAGTCCCCGTCCAAGGATCTCACAACCGAATCCGTTGACCCGCGCGGGCATCTGTTCGATCAGTATGAAATTTTTTCCTACCCCGGCGCTTATACGGAGCCGGAACACGGACAGGATTACGCAGCGGCGCGGCTTCAGGGGTTGCAAGGCGACCAGGACCTCATCATGCTCGAAGGCCCCGTGCGCGGAGCCATTCCCGGCTGCATATTCAAGCTCGACAAGCATCCCGTGGAGCGTCTGAACCGCGAATACATGATCGTTACTGCCGAATACCATGCCTGGAACAACGACTATGAGGCTGGCGGCATTGCGCAGGCGGAAGACATCGGTGTTTCGGTCAAGGTTTCGGCCATGCCTGCCGACCGGCAGTATCGTACCCCCGCGAACAAATTTAGAATGCCTCGTGCGCTTGGCCCGGACACGGCTGTAGTCGTCGGTCCGGGTGAGATCCACAACGACAAATATGGTCGCATCAAGGTACATTTTCACTGGGATCGTTACGGCAAGAAAGACGGCAGTGACTCCTGCTGGATACGGGTCGCCTCCCCTTGGGCAGGCGGCAGTGTCGGCACTCTCTCCATTCCACGGGTTGGGCAGGAAGTCGTTGTCGAGTATGAACACGGCGACCCGCAGCGACCCCTGGTCACTGGCTGCGTTTACAACGCTGAACAGATGCCTCCGTGGGATTTGCCCGCAGGCAAAACCCGATCTGGCTTCATGAGCCGTTCCACTCCTGGCGGAGGGCCTAATAACTTCAGTGGCATGCGCTTCGAGAATGCCAAAGGCCGGGAGTTATTTGCCATGCAAGCCGAGCGTGACCTGTGGTTGCACGTTAAGAACGACGCTAATTTTCGGATCGGGGGCAACCTGACTGGGACCGTTGTTGGCAAACGCGATGTAACGCTTGGAAAGGGAGATAAGCTTACTGTTGATGACGGTGGGCGAGATGTAACCATTACGGCAGGAGGAGATAAGCTTCTCGTCACGGCCGGGGGGCGAAAAGACACCATCACAGGGGGAGGAGACAAGCTTATTGTCACGGATGGAGGGAGAGCTGTAACCATTGCGGAAGGAGGAGATAAACTTAGTGTCACGAATGGAGGGAGAGAAACAACCATTTTTTCAGGAGATAAGCTTTCTGTCTTCGACGGGCGAGAAACGTTCATTCTTTCGGGAGGTGACAAGCTTGTTGTCAACAACGGGCGAAAGGTAATTATTGCAGGGGATGAAAATATTACGATTAATGGTAATCGTAATGATACGATTATAGGGCATCTCGAACAGAAATTGGGGAGCGCTTTGATTACTTCTACAGGGCGTTATAAGGTTATTTCGTCAGACTGGTGGGATACTAAAGGTTCTGCTGGTGAAGCTATCGGGTTTAACCTTTCTTTTAAAGGGGCTGAGGTCTCTGGTATGGGATTTGAAATTGCTGCAAGAGCGATTCAGATTCAGCCATTTGGCTACAGCCTTAGCTGGGGTATTTTGGCATCAGAAAACACACCAATGCGCCTTACAAGTTGTGGATTTGAAACAAAAAACGCCTTATTATTTTTGATTGTATAATTTGAACAAAGGAAAGAAAGTAAGATATGAGTAAGCCAGTAATGATAGGATTAGGAATATTTTTTTCTTCTCTGATCGCCATATTAATTTATATGCTGTATGCAGGGGTTGGTATGGTGTGGCGTCACGTAGATGAAAATACTGCCCTGAGGTATTTTTTGTCCTTAGTTACTGTGATTTTGCTTTTATCGGCAATTTTTTCAATTGCATTTCTTTGGAAATCTTCTTTTTCGGGTGCTAAAATATTTTCTGAAAGTTACAAATCAGAAGCACTTATTGTTGATATTTTTGAAATACGTTCTATTAGGGGAGCCGGAAAAAAAAGGCTGCCTCATACAGGGTTTGGCTTGGTTTTGGAAATAAAGCGCGAGGATGGTTCTTTGTACGAAACAAAGGTGTCATTTACAGCACCAGAAAGATATAATGATCTCTTTAGAATTGGGAAAACAATTATTATTGACGTGTCATCCATTGATCCA
>JAITWP010000064.1 GCA_031285365.1 Azoarcus sp. | reverse complement strand
GCCCCCATTCCACTTCCAGATTGTGCAGGTGGGTCTTTTCGTTCTCGGATGCGGAATGCAGCCTGCGAGCCTTGTGCTGCGAAGAAACCACGCCTATGGCACTGGCGGTGGCCAGCACGATGAGCAGAGTCACGGACGAAATGCCGGACCGGATCATGCCGCCTTCTCCTCCCGTTCGCCGCGACGTTCCGCCACCCGCATCACCGCACTGCGCGCACGTGGGTTGTTTGTCACTTCGTCCGCGCAGGGCCTCCGGACACGTCCCACCAGGGCAAGGCGCGGACGAGGCAGATCTACCGCCTTCACCGGCAGGCGCGACGGCAGCCGAGGTGGATTCGCCTCATCACGCATGAACCGCTTGACGATACGGTCTTCGAGCGAATGGAAACTGATGACCACGAGCCGCCCGCCGTCCCGCAACCGTTCCACGCAGATCGGCAATACCCGGCTCAGCTCTTCGAGTTCCTGATTAATGAAAATCCGTAAAGCCTGGAAGCTGCGCGTCGCCGGGTGCTGCCCCGGCTCGCGCGTACGGACCGCTTTTTCCACGATCTCGGCAAGTTGTCCTGTGGTTGCAACACCCCCCCCTGCCCGAGCAGCTGCAATCGCCTTTGCAATCGCATAAGCAAACCGTTCTTCTCCATATTCCCTGAGAACCTCCGTAATCCGGGCGACGGAGGCTTCCGCCAGCCACTGTGCCGCGGTCTGTCCACGGCTGGTATCCATGCGCATGTCGAGCGGCGCATCGAAACGAAAACTCATTCCCCTGTCCGCGTCGTCAAGCTGAGGCGAAGAGACGCCGAGGTCGAGCAGTACACCGTCGATTTCACCGATGCCGAGTTGATCCAGCACCGCGCCAAGCTCGCTGAACGGGGCATGGACAAGCGTCAGACGGGGGTCGTCGATGGAATGCCCGGCCTCGATGGCGAGCGGATCGCGGTCGAACGCAATGAGCCTGCCCGTCTTTTCCAGCCTGGCAAGCACTTCGCGGCTATGCCCGCCACGGCCAAAAGTGCCGTCGACGTAGATACCGTCTTCCCTCACCGCCAGGGCTTCGATCGCTTCGTGGAGCAGCACGGCGACATGCATGGCCGCCCTCCCTTACAAGGCCAGAGTTTCAAAGCCCGGAGGCAACCCGGTCTCAGTCAGCTCCATCATGGCCTGCTGCTGTTGCTGCCAACTTTCATCCGACCACAGTTCGAAATGCGAACCCTGGCCGACCAGCCAGACCTGTTTTTCCAGCCCGGCATATCGACGCAATTCAGGCTTGATGAGTACCCTTCCAGCGTTGTCGAGAGTCTCTTCCTGGGCATAACCGACGAGCAGGCGCTTCAGCAGGGCCGCTCGGGGCTCGAGGCTGGGTGCACGCAACACCTGATCGCGGATCGGTTCCCAGGCGGGAATAGGGTAGACGAGCAGGCAGCCGTGCGGATGAGCGGTCATCACGACCTGCCCATCGCCTGATACCAACGCCTCGCGATGCCTGGACGGGATTGCGAGACGTCCCTTGACATCGAGGTTGAGCGCCGAAGCTCCCTGGAACATTGTTCCCCCTACTTACTGCTTACACAACACCGTACACCACTAAAACCCACTATATACCCCTAAAGCACTTCAATTGTCGTTCATTTTGGATAAAAAGTGAAACTATTTTTTCCAGAAGCATTCAGTAATTTTTCACATAAAAACTATAAATCATTTCAAATCAACGATATTGTACTCTTTTCTTGACAAAATACATCAACTTCTGATTCTTCGTTGAGGGTGTGGTAAAAAGTGGGAGGAAAAAGTCTACTCCTTCCGTCACCCGCGCTACGCGCGGGCGCCACCTTCCTCAAGAGGAAGGCTTTATGTTTGCGCGCTTCGCGCGGTTGGAAAGGCAGGATGAGCGGTTCGAGCGCACTGGTAGAGTTTCCCTCCGCGCCGAAGGCGCGCTGACCCTATAGCCTTCCTCTTGAGGAAGGTGTCGCCCGCGAAGCGGGTGACGGAAGGAGTAGGAAGGTGGCCTGCCGAAGGCAGGTCGGAAGGAGTAAGCCTCCCTCAAGAGGGAGGCTTCAGCCGCGCTACGCGCGGCTAGACGGAGAGAGAGGGAAAAAAAGGAAGTTCGCCGATAAGCCGGGTTCTGTCGAACGCCCTTGAGGGCATCGGGCAGTCATTCATCTTGGCGCCACGTTACCGTGACGCTCCAGCAGCCTACCCGGAAGCGGCGCGAGCCACGCCATAGCTTCTCTATTTGGCCTTGCCCCGGATGGGGTTTGCCGTGCCAGTCCTGTTGCCAGTCCTGCGGTGAGCTTTTACCTCACCATTTCACCCTTACCTGATCCCGCGTTGCGCGGGCCATCGGCGGTTTGCTTTCTGTTGCACTTTCCGTCGCCTCACGACGCCCGGCCGTTAGCCGGCATCCTGCTCTACGGGGCCCGGACTTTCCTCCGCGCAACGGGTGCGCGGCGACTGCCTGGCGAACTTCCTCGGGACAGATTATAGGCTCCATCCCGGCGTCAAATCTTCGTCCCGGACAGAAAGACTGATATTTTCGAGATCAACTCTTCGATCGCCCGCAAAAACGCGTCGTTGTTTGCTTCGATAAAGGCGAAATCGCCTGTCTTCGCCGCATGTTCCAGCGCCTCCGCAAGCTTTCCGACATCGTTCGCGCAAATACCCTGGCTGGAACCCTTGATGCCATGCGCAATCACAACGTAACCATCAAGATCTTCATGCGTCACGGTACGGATTTTCTCCAGCATGACCGGGGTGTTGCGTACGTAGGAACCGAGAACTTCCCGTAACACATCCTCATCCCCGCCGAAACGCTCCAGACATTCCTCCAGATCAAGCCCGGGAACTGCCAGTGGCCCCTGCCTGTTCTGCTCTTTCGCTTCGGTCTGGCGGGTATCGTGCCCATTTTCCATACTTTTATCGCGTACCCAGTGCCTGATGACCGAATCCAGCAACATAATATCGATCGGCTTGGCAATGAAAGCCTGGAAGCCATTGCGCAGGAACATCTCTTCGTTGCCAACAATCGCATTAGCCGTCATCGCGATGATGGGTATGTTTTTCGCGTAATCCGTTTCAATTTCGCTCCGGATGATCCGCACGGCCTCGACGCCATCCATCTCCGGCATCATATGGTCCATGAAAATGGCACTATATTTGATTTCTTCCTTCCGAATCAGGTCGATTGCCTCCTGCCCGCCATCTACGCAGTCCACCTTTATCCCGTAGGGTTTCAACATGCCACGGGCGACATCCAGATTGGTCGGCACATCGTCAACCACTAGCACCCTTGCGTAAGGAAGCTGCACCCGGACAAACCGGGCTTTCGTGTGAAGCTGGTTCTGGGAGTAATTCGAGTTTTTCAGGTTTTCCACGACCTCCGCGCCAATCGTCTCGTCTGACACGAATTTCTGTCGGTAGCGAGCCGTAAACGTGCTGCCCTTCCCATATTCGCTCTCCACCTGGATGCTGCCGTCCATCATCTCTATCATGCGCCGGGCCAGCGCAAGTCCCAGCCCTGTCCCTTCGATCCTGCGATTCGATTTGGTGTCTACCTGACTGTAGTCGGAGAACAGTTTGCTGAGATCCTCGGGCTTGATGCCGATGCCCGTATCCTTCACCACGCAGGTCATCCATACGAAGTCACCCTCCCGTTCAGAGGAAATCCGCCACTCCACGGTTCCTTCCCGGGTGTACTTGAAGGCGTTGGACAAAAGGTTGTTGCACACCTGCTTGACCCGCAAGTCATCGCCTATCAATTTGCTTGGCAAGGATTTGTCGATCGACAGTTTGAAGTCGATGGGTTTTTCCGCAATCCGCATGATGTTCAACGTCACCGTATCGTTGATGAAGCTCGGTAAATCGTAGACATCCGACACAAGTTCGAACTTCCCGGATTCGATCTTTGAAATATCCAGCAAGTCATTGATGATGTTCAACAATGTCATGGCAGCGCTGTATATCTTGTCCAGCTTTTCCCGAGCCTCACCATGAACCTCGTTTTCGCCCAGCATCAGTTCCGACAAGCCAATGATCGCGCTCATCGGCGTGCGCATTTCATGGCTCACATTGGCGAGAAAATTGCTTTTGGCCTCATTCGCGGTCTTGACCTCCATATTGAGTTCCGTGAGATCCTTGTTCTGTTCCTCTATCATTTGCAATGGGCGCGCAACTTTGCCGGAAATAAGAACAACGATCAGCATTCCAAAGGCCAAAAAAAGTATCCCGGAAAAAATCGTCCCCAACTGTGCCTGGCCCACCGGGCTTTCATTCAGTGGCGCAGCAACCCCCAAAGTCCAACCCTCTGTCGATCCAGTCACTTTTTTCCAGACACCGAGCCTTACCACTCCGTTATGTGAATAATGACCGGACCCTTTTTTTCCCTGTAGCATTCTCGAAAAAAATTCACCCGTCTCTCTGTAAATGGGTTCTTTTTTTCCCAGTTCAATGAAATTCATCTGGTCGAGAACATAGTGCTCCCGCATATTGATGAGCATTAAACCCTGGCCATCTATCATGAAAATGTTCCCTGTCTTCCATAACCTGATATCGGCCAGTAATTCGCTGAAAAACGTACCTCTAATGGTCACTGCAAGCACACGATCCTTTTCGATGGGGACATAAACGTACATCATCAATTTGCCCGTTCCCATATCCCAGAACGTGCTGGAAATGATCGAACGTCCCGCGAAGGCCTCCGGTAAATATCGGCTCGACTGCAAGAGAGAATTCGGCGCGGGAAAATCGCCATGTGAGGCGACAACCCCATCGCGGTTGAACACCGTCAGTGAGATGAAGTTTTTATGCAAATAGATTATTCTTCCGAGGAAATCCTCGACTTCCGCGTCGGGAAGGCCAGCCAGTTTCTCGGCAACAATCTTCGATTCGGTCTTGAGCAACTCCAGATGGGTCGAGATCAGCCTGTCGGCAACATCGGCAATGACTGAAACATCCTCCCTGACTGTATCGAGCAGCTTGTTCTGCATGGCAAGAAGAGTCATGCCCACATGCAAGGATGTCACTATGGCAAGAAGGGCCATCAGTACCAGGGTCACTTTCACCCGGATGGATCTTTTCACTTTG